>JBGSKT010000711.1:0-3976 GCA_041741075.1 Lysobacterales bacterium | reverse complement strand
GGCGCTCGACCTGGCCGACCGCCAATTACTCGACCGCGCCGCCGATCGGCTCGGGCTGTCGGCGCGGGCCCACCAGCGCATCCTGCGCATCGCCCGTACCATCGCCGATCTGGCCGGCAGCGAGTCGGTGACGCGCGAGCATCTCAGCGAGGCGATCGCCTACCGCAAGCTCGATCGGCTGCCGGTAGCGGCCTGAGACCCCTGCGCGGTGGTCGGCGGATGGTCATGGATCATGGATGACGGTGGCCACCCAGCCCGGTCGGATTTTTCGGCACACACACGGGCGCTTCCGCTGTTGTAGGAGCGACGGCACGTCGCGACCGGTAATCAATGCGACGGTCGCGACGTGCCGCCGCTCCTACAAAAGCGACGACCCCGCTGTTGTAGGAGCGACGTGTACGTCGCGACCGGTAATCGATGCGACCGTCGCGACGTGCCGTCGCTCCCACAAAAGCAGAGAGGTCCCTGCATGGTCTCCGGCTCGTCCGGCATGGGTTGCGCCGGTTCAGGGAACCAGGCTGGTGTCGATGCTCTTTACCCGCTCGGCCAGGCGACGGTCGGTGCTGACCAGATCGATGGCGTCGGTCAGGATGCGCGCCGCTTCCTTGAGCAGAAAGTCCGGCTTGGCCTCGGCGTCTTGGTCCTCGTCCGCGGCCGAAAGCGGCCGTTCGTCGGCCTGCAGACCATCGTCTTGTACCCGGTCGATCGGCTTTTCATCGAGGCCGGCCGCGGTGCGCGCCTGCTTGCGCTGCTCGCGCTTTTTATCGCGCAGTTCGCGTTCGGCGCGGCGGTCGGCTTCGAGCAGGGACAAGGACTTCTGGTCGCGCTGCTTGCGGTAATCGGCCAGGTCCTCAAGCCACCAGCCGAACTCCTTGTCCTTGGCCGCCCGCGCTTCGTGTCGGGCCACCAGTTCCGGCAACAGCTCGTGCAGGTCGCCGCTGCGGCTGTAATCGGCCGGCTTGATGCGCGTCCACGGCAGCGAGTTGTCGAGCGCACTCTCGCCAAAATCTTTCGGGTCCCAGGTTTCCGGGAAGGCCACGTCCGGCACCACGCCCTTGTGCTGGGTGCTGCCGCCATCGATACGGAAGAACTGCGCAATGGTCATCTTGAGCTGACCGAATTTCGGGGTCTCGTTCTGCGCGCCGCTGTCCAGATCCAGCAGGTTCTGCACCGTGCCCTTGCCGAAGCTGGTTTCACCGATGATCAGGGCGCGGCCGTAATCCTGCATGGCGGCAGCGAAAATCTCCGACGCCGAGGCCGACTCGCGGTTGATCAGCACGGCCAGCGGGCCGCTCCAGCTGATGCCTGGGTCTTGGTCGGCTTCGACCTCGACCCGGCCCTGGGAATCGCGCACCTGCACCACCGGCCCTTGTTTGATGAATAGCCCGGACAGATCGGTGGCCTCGGTCAGTGATCCGCCACCATTGCCGCGCAGATCCATCACCAGTCCGTCGATCTTGTTGGCCTTGAGCTCCGCGATCAGGCGGGCGACATCGCGGGTTGAACTGCGGGAATCGGTGTCGCCGCGACGGGCGGCTTCGAAATCGTGATAAAAGGTCGGCAGGGTGATGACGCCGATCCGGTGGCTCTGGTCGGGGCTCTCGATCAGGCTGCTTTTGGCGGCCTGGTCTTCCAGTTTGATCTTCTCGCGGACCAGCACCAGGGTGGTCGGTTTGGCGTCATCGCCGGCATCGCCGGGCAGCACGTCGAGGCGCACCACGCTGCCCTTCTTGCCGCGGATCTTGTCGACCACATCATCGACCCGCCAGCCGATCACTTCGGTGAGCGGGCCGTCCCGGCCCTGGCCGACGCCGACGATGCGGTCGCCGACCTTGATCTTGCCGCTCTTGTCGGCTGGTCCGCCCTTCACCACCTGGCGCACCAGGGTGTAGTCGTCCTCGCGTTGCAGGACCGCGCCGATGCCTTCCAGCGACAGGCGCATCTGGATGTTGAAATTTTCGGCGGTGCGCGGCGAGAAGTAATTGGTGTGCGGTTCGATTTCCTCGGTATAGGCGTTCATGAAGCTCTGGAACACGTCTTCGCTATCGACGTCGACGGCGCGATCGCGCAGGCCACGGTAGCGCTTGTCCAGGGTCTCGCGGATCGCTGCTGCCTGCTTGCCGGCGAGTTTGAGCCGCAGCCAGTCGTTCTTGATGCGCTGGTGCCAGAGCGCGTCCAGTTCGGCATTGCTGGTCGCCCAGGCGGCATGTTCGCGGTCGAAGTTCCAGGTCTCGGCCATGCTGAAATCAAAGCCCTCGGCGAGCAGGCCGCGGGCGTAAGCGGTGCGTTCGTCGAGCCGGGCCAGAAACTTCTGGTAAATCGCGAACGGCGGCGCCAGGTCCTGCGCGAAAATGGCGTCGTCCAGACCGCTGCGATAGGCCGCGAAGGCGTCGATATCGGAGTTCAGGAAAAACAGCTTCTCGCCATCGAGCGATTTCAGAAAGCGGTCCAGGATGCGCGCCGACATGGCGTCATCGAGCGGCACCCGCTTGTAATGGAAGCGGGTCAAAAAGCGCGTGGCCCACAAGGCGGCGCGGCCCTGGTCCTCGGTCGGCGCCAGTTCGGGCACCGGCTTGCTCGCCGGTGCGGTAGCGGTGGCCTCGGCCGGTGCGAACCAGCCCAGCGCGAGGACCAACAACAAACCAGTGCGGATCAGCATTGCCACTCCTGTCGATTGCGTGGGCGGCACCGCCGGGAGCGGGTCGCGGTGAAACGGTTATTGCTCAGACAGACTTTGCCCGAGATTGCTTACGGCTTCGGTGAGCCAGCTCGCATACAGTCTACGGCCAAGGCGCCTTCGGACCGGCGACCCGCGGCCGAGTTCCGTCGGTAAGCGTTCAGCTCGGCGCAGACCGCGCCGGCGTGGCCGCGACCCCAGCGGCGTGCGCCATCCGGTCGGCGTGGTAGGAACTGCGTACCAGCGGGCCCGAGGCGACGTGGCGGAAGCCGAGCTGGTAACCGATGGTTTCGATCTGTTTGAACTCGTCCGGGGTCCAGTAGCGCAGTACCGGATGGTGGTGGCGCGAGGGTTGCAAGTACTGACCGACGGTGAGCATATCCACGCCATGCGCCCGGAGATCGCGCATGGCTTCGACCACTTGGTCCTGGTTTTCGCCCAGTCCGAGCATGATTCCGGACTTGGTCGGAATCTGTGGATGTGCCGCTTTGAACTGCATGAGCAGCTTGAGCGACCAGTCGTAGTCGGCGCCGGGGCGGACCTCGCGGTAGATCGCACGCACCGTTTCCAGATTATGGTTGAACACATCCGGAGGCGCTTCGGCGAGCGCCGCCAGTGCCCGTTCGACCCGCCCCCTGCCGCGAAAATCCGGGGTCAGGATTTCGATCTGGATGGCCGGATTGTAGGCGCGGGTGCGGCGGATGCACTCGGCGAAATGACCGGCGCCGCCGTCGATCAGGTCATCGCGATCAACCGAAGTGATCACCACATAACGCAGTTGCATTTCGCAGATGGTACGCGCCAGGCTCTCCGGTTCACCCAGGTCTGGCGGTTTTGGGCGGCCGTGGGCGACATCGCAGAAGCTGCAACGGCGGGTGCACACTTCGCCCAGGATCATGAAGGTGGCGGTGCCCTTGGAGAAGCACTCGTGGATGTTCGGGCAACTGGCTTCCTCGCAGACCGTGGCGAGCGCGTTGCTGCGCAGTTTCGACTTCAGGTTCTGCACCGCGTTGTGGCTGGGGATGCGCACCCGGATCCAATCCGGTTTGCGCAGCAGCGGGCGCTCGGCGTCGAAGCTGACCGGATTGCGCGCGATCTTTTCGCGGCCGGATTGCTTGGCGCCTGGTACCAGGGACGCCGGAGGGTCGGCGTCGAGCGTGGTGATCGGGATCAGCTTCGGGTTCGGTGGCGGGTTCATGCGGTCGTCAACAAGGCAATTCGGCGGCGGCGGCGCGCGGGTGGAAGGCGAAGCCGCGGGCGAGCGCGTCGAGCAAGACGGCGGCCACGCGCTCAGGTTCG
>JBGSKT010000710.1:0-7969 GCA_041741075.1 Lysobacterales bacterium | reverse complement strand
GCCGCGCCCACAGCCAGCGCGACCAGTGCAGCAGGCGCAGTGGAGCGACCGGCTGAAGCAGCCGCCAGCCGCGCCAACATGGCCGCAGCGAACCCGGGGGTGTTCCAGGGCAAGGGCGAATACCGCTGCCTGTTGAGCGTGGCCGAACTCGACCAAGTAATTGCCGAACTCAGCGCCGCGCCGATGTTCGCTTTCGATACCGAGACCACCGGACTCGATCCGCACCAGGCAGAACTGGTCGGGCTGGCCCTGGCCTGGGAACCGGGGCGCGCGGTCTATTTGCCGCTTGCCCATCGTGCCCCGGGCACGCCGCCGCAACTGCCGATGGCGACCGTTCTCACGGCACTGCGGCCGCTGCTCGAAGACCCGCAGCGGCCCAAAATCGGCCAGCACGGCAAGTACGACATCAACCTGCTGGTGCGCTATGGCATCGCGGTGCGCGGCTATCGCTACGACACCATGCTGGAAAGCTACGTGCTCAACTCGACCGCCACCCGCCACAACATGGACGCGCTCGCCAGCCATTACCTGGGCGAGCAGACCATTCCGTTCGAACAGGTCGCCGGCAAGGGCGCCAAGCAGATTTCCTTTGCCGATGTGGCGCTGCCGGTGGCCACCGAATACGCCGCCGAAGACGCCGATATCACCCTGCGCCTGCACCACGCACTGTACCCGCGCTTGCAGCGCGAACCGGCCCTGCTGAACCTGTTCGAACAGATCGAGATGCCGCTGGTGCCGGTGCTGGCGCGTATGGAGCAACGCGGTGTGCTGGTCGATGGCGGCCAGCTCAGCGCGCTCAGCCACAATTTCCGCAAGCGCATGCAGGCGCTGGTCGAACAGGCACACCACAGCGTCGGTCACGCGTTCAATCTGGATTCGCCCAAACAGTTGCAAACGATCCTGTACGAACAGCTCAAACTGCCGATCCTGGCGCGCACCCCGACCGGGCAGCCATCGACCAACGAGGACGCGATCAGCGAGCTCGCCCTGCAACACGAGCTGCCGCGGCTGATCCTTGACTATCGCGGCCTGGCCAAGCTGGTCTCGACCTACACCGAGAAGCTGCCCGAGCAGATCAACCCGCGTACCGGCCGGGTGCATACTTCGTTCCACCAGGCGGTGGCGGCGACCGGCCGGCTGAGCTCGACCGATCCCAACTTGCAGAATATCCCGATCCGCACCGAGGAAGGCCGCCGCATCCGTGCTGCCTTCATCGCGCCGCCGGGCTTTCGTATCGTCGCCGCCGATTACTCGCAGATCGAACTGCGGATCATGGCGCATCTGTCCGACGACCCCGGCCTGCTGCACGCATTCGCCCAGGGCGAGGACGTGCACCGGGCGACCGCCGCCGAGGTGTTCGGGGTCGCGCTCGACCAAGTCGACGCCAATCAGCGCCGCGCCGCCAAGGCGATCAACTTTGGTCTGATCTATGGCATGTCGGCGTTTGGCCTGGCCAAACAGATCGGCGTCGGCCGGGCCGAGGCCGGCGAATACATCCAGCGCTATTTCGCTCGTTACCCCGGGGTGCAAGCGTTCATGGAATCCGCACGCGAACGCGCCCGCCGCGACGGCTATGTCGAGACCGTGTTCGGGCGCCGCCTGTATCTGCGCGAGATTCACGCGCGCAGTGCCAATCTGCGCCAGGGTGCCGAGCGTGCCGCGATCAACGCGCCGATGCAGGGCAGCGCCGCCGACATCATCAAGCGCGCGATGATCACCATCGACGAATGGCTGCTAGCACTCGAAGATCGGGCCAGGCTGCTGCTGCAGGTCCACGACGAACTGGTGCTGGAAGTGCATGAGGACGCGATCGCCGAGATCAGCGCCGGCCTGCAACAACGCATGAGTGCCGCCGCCGACCTGAAAGTACCGCTGGAGGTCGCCGTGGGTGTCGGCCTGAACTGGGACCAGGCGCATTGAGTCCAGGGCTGCGACGTTTTGACCCAGGCGAAGCCGGAAAGACGCCCGAACACGGCATTTCGATGGATTGTCATCAATTGCGCCGTATACGCTTTTTTAACCGCTTGCACCATCGCTTGAATGGACAATGAACGGGAATTGGTTTCGTGAGGAACCAATCCCGCCTGGGGGCATCCAAGAGCGCGGACCGTTCCCCAACGGTCTGTTCACTCCTTCCCCTGGGTGAACACTGGAAGTGGGCTGGGCTTGAGTACAAGTCACCCCGCAACCCGGCCCCGGCACCCCCCCAAGTGCGCGGGGCCAACTTTTGTCTGCGGTTCGGAAGTCGGACTACGCCTCTGAACGAGGCTCCGTCGCGACGGCTTACCGTCCTTTGACTCCGGACCGGACCGGACCTCGACCGTTCGCGTTGAGCGTAAGCGCGTAGCGCTGAAGTCGAAACGTCCAACCGACGCCGTGCAGTTTGAACCGCAGGGGCACCGATCCCTTCGACTTCGCGCTGGCGCGCTACGCTCAGGGCGAACGGATTCGGACTGGCGGTCCTAGCCGTTCCATTCTCCGTCTTCTGTCTTCCATTTTCTGTCATCTGGAAGCGGCGCTTGTTATCCTGTGGCAGTCGCATTCGCGATCCACGGAGAACCGAACCATGAGCAGCCCCAACGAAGTCCTCGACGACCTGCTCGCGCGGGTGCGCGGCGGTGGAGGCAACCGCGGTGGCCGTGCCGGCCCGGCCGGTCCCGGCCAGCCGATCCCCTGGCAGTGGATCGCAAGCGGTGTGCTGGCCTTGCTGCTGTTGTGGACGGCGACCAGCAGTTATTACACGGTGCAGCCCGAAGAACGCGCGGTAATCAAGCGTTTCGGCGCGGTGATTGGCACCAGCGATCCGGGCCTGCATTTCAAGCTGCCCTTCGGTATCGACGATGTGCAACTGGTCAAGACCGAGCGCGTGCTCAAGCAGGAATTCGGCTTCCGCACGCTGAACAGCGCCGGCCGGCGCACCGAGTACGCCGCCGATGCCTTGCCCGACGAATCGCTGATGCTGTCCGGGGACCTCAACATCATCGACGTGCAATGGGTGGTGCAGTACCGCATTGAAGACCCGATGAAGTACCTGTATCACCAGCGCGATCCGGAAGACACGCTGCGCGATATTTCCGAATCGGTGATGCGCCGCGCGGTCGGCAACCGGCTCGGCAGCGAAGTGCTGACCACGGCGCGGGTGGAGATCTCCGACCTGGCGCAGGCAGAGACCCAGGAAGCGATGGACAAATACGACAACGGCATCAAGGTGCTCACCGTCGAACTGCAGGACGTGCTCCCGCCGAAAGCGGTGCAGCCGGCGTTCAATGAGGTCAACGAAGCCCGCCAGGAACGCGAGCGCATGATCAACGAGGCGACCAAGCAGGCCAACCAGGAAATTCCCAAGGCCAAGGGCGAGGCCAATCGTGCGATCGCCGAGTCCGAGGGCTATGCCACCGAGCGGGTCAACCAGGCCCGCGGCGAGACCGCCCGCTTCGCCTCGATCCTGGCCGAATACCGTAGCGCACCGGACGTGACCCGCACCCGCATGTACCTGGAAACCATGAACAAGGTGATCCCGAGCGTGGGTGCGGTGTATGTCACCCAGGACGGCAAGACCGGGCCGATCCCGCTGCTCAATCTGCAGGGTCGCCTACCCGCGGCCGTCACCAACTCGGAGGGCCGCTGACATGCTGCGCATTCCCCTGCTGATCGCTGCCTTCCTGCTGCTGCTATTGCTGCGCAGTTCGGTATTCGTAATTGACCAAGCCGAACAGGGCATCATCGTCCAGTTTGGCGAGCCGATCGGTGCGGTGATCACCACCCCGGGCCTGCACTGGAAGACCCCGTTCATCCAGGAAGTGCGGCGCTTCGACAAGCGTCTGCTGCCCTGGGATGGAGATGTCAGCCAGGTGCCGACGCTGGGTCGCGAATTCGTGCTGGTCGATACCACGGCGCGCTTCCGGATCAAGGATCCGCTGCAGTTCCTGCGTTCGGTGCGCGACGAGGCCGGTGCCCGCAGCCGCATCGACGATATTCTGGATTCGGTGGTGCGCGACATCATCTCCGGCACCAACCTGGAGGAGATCGTGCGTTCCAGGGACTGGAAGGTGGACGCCAAGGTGCTCGAAGAGGAAGCCTTGCCGCGCGACGATGTCGACCTCGGCCGTCCCAAGAAGGGCCGCGCCCTGCTCGAGAAAGAGATGCTGGCCGCGGTCACCAAGCAGATGCCGGCGCTCGGCATCGAACTGGTCGACGTGCGCATCAAGCGCATCAACTACATCGACTCGGTGCGTCGCCAGGTCGAGAGCCGGATGATCTCCGAACGCCAGAGCATCGCCGAACGCTTCCGCGCCGAGGGCCAGGGCCGCAGCCAGGAAATCCTCGGCCAGATGGAGCGTGAACTGCGCAGCATCCGCTCCGAGGCCGAGCGCAAGGCGGCCGAGATCCGCGGCAAGGCCGATGGTCAGGCGACCCGCATCTATGGCGACACCTATGGTGCCGACCCGGAGTTCTACGCCTTCTTCCGCACCCTGGAAAGCTATGGCGCGATGGGCGCCAATACCACCCTGATGCTGGGCGCCGACTCCGAATATTTCCGTTATCTGGAATCGACCCGGCGGCGCGGTAGCGCCGGGCACTGAGCGCAATCGGCGATCCGGGCCGGACCCGGGTCGCCGCCGGCCACGGCGATGACCGAACCACGCATCCAGCCCTACCCGAAACCCGCCGGCGGCTGGGATTCGCTCAAGCGCTCGTGGGCGGCGCTGCGCGCTGAAGGGGTGTTGCTGATCGGCGGCGGGATCATGCGCCGCACCAACCAGAGCGATGGATTCGACTGTCCCGGCTGCGCCTGGCCCGACCGCAATCCGAATTCCACCTTCGAGTTCTGCGAAAACGGGGTCAAGGCGGTGGCCGCCGAAATCACCGCGCACCGCGCCGGCCGCGAATTGTTCGCCGCGAATACCGTGACCGAACTAGCCGCCCACGACGATCAGTGGCTGGAAGCCCAGGGCCGCCTGACCGAACCCTTGTACTACGAGCCGAGCAGCGACCGCTATCTGCCGATCGGCTGGGACGAAGCCTTTGCCTTGATCGCCGCGCGTCTGCGTGCGCTCGACTCACCCGATCAGGCGCTGTTCTATACCTCGGGTCGTACTTCAAACGAGGCCGCATTTCTGTACCAGTTGTTGGTGCGCGAATTCGGCAGCAACAACCTGCCGGATTGCTCGAACCTTTGCCACGAGGCTTCCGGGGTCGCGCTGATCGAGCAGATCGGTAGCGGCAAGGGCAGCGTGCTGCTCGAAGACTTCGAACAGGCCACGGCGATCTTCGTGTTCGGCCAGAATCCCGGCAGCAACCATCCACGCATGCTCGGCGAACTGCGCGCGGCACACCAACGCGGCTGCCGGATCGTGGTCATCAATCCCCTGCGCGAACGCGGACTGGAACGCCTGACCGATCCGCAGAACCCGATCGAAATGCTGACCGGGGCGAGCACCGCGATCGCCGATCATTACTACCAGCCGCGCATTGGCGGCGACCTGGCACTGCTGACCGGCATGGCCAAGTGGCTGGTCGAAGCCGACGCGGTCGACCATGATTTCATCGAGCGCTACAGCGATGGTTTTGCCGCGCTGGCCGACCGCCTGCGCGCCGCCGATTGGGCCGATATCGTGGCCGAATCCGGTCTGGACCGGACGCAGATCGAACAGGCCGCGACGATCTATCGCGACAGCGCCGCCACGATCTTCTGCTGGGGCATGGGCATCACCCAACATCGACGCGGCGTGGCCACCGTGCAGATGCTGATGAATGTGCTGCTGCTCAGGGGCAATATCGGCAGACCCGGCGCCGGGCCGTGTCCGGTACGTGGGCATTCCAATGTCCAGGGCGACCGGACCATGGGCATCAACGAACGCCCGACGCCGGAGTTTCTGGATCGGCTCGGCGCCGAGTTCGGCTTCGCGCCACCACGCCAACCTGGCCACGACGTGGTTGGCGGGATTGCCGCACTGGCGCGCGGCGAGGCGCGCATCCTGTTCGCCCTGGGCGGCAACTTCGCGGTGGCCACGCCGGATACCGCGCTCACCGAAAGCGCCCTGCGCCGCGCCGAGCTGACCGTGCACGTGTCCACCAAACTCAACCGCTCGCATCTGGTGCATGGCCGCGAGGCGTTGATCCTGCCTTGTCTAGGGCGCAGCGAAATCGATCGGCAGGCGGCGGGTCCGCAGGCAATCACCGTGGAAGATTCGATGAGCATGGTGCACCGTTCGATCGGCACCAAGCTTCCCGCTTCGGACTGGCTGCTGTCGGAGCCGGCGATCGTGGCGCGACTGGCGGCAGCGACCCTGCCCGCGAGCCGCACGCCCTGGCTCGAACTGATCGCCGATTACGATCGCATCCGCGAGCGTATCGCCCGGGTCATCCCCGGCTTCGAGAACTTCAATCAGCGGGTGCGGGTGCCGGGTGGTTTGCATCTGCTTCACCCCGGGCGCGGGCGGCAGTTTCCGACCGCGAGCGGCCGCGCCCAGTTCTGCGTGCATACGCTCGGTGCGGCGGGCGAACCCACAGCGCCGTTCACGCTGATGACGGTGCGCTCGCACGACCAGTACAACACCACCATCTACGGGCTCGATGATCGCTACCGCGGCGTGCGCGGGCTGCGCCGGGTCTGTTTCATCGCCGCCGAGGATCTGCATGCGCTGGGCCTGGCGGCCTGCGATCTGGTCGATATCCATTCGCTCTGGCACGACGGCGAACGCACGGTGCGCGGCTTCACCCTGGTCGAATACGCGATCCCGCGCGGCTGCCTGGCCAGCTACTTCCCGGAAACCAATGCCCTGGTGCCGATCGATCATGTCGCCGAGCGCGCCGGCACCCCGGCGTCCAAGGCGATCCCGGTGCGGCTGGCGCCGAGCGCGCCCGGCACGGTTCCGTCTTGATTCCCGGCCATGGCGGACCGGCCTGAATCCGCGCTACGCGAGTTTCCGGTATTGCGCATCGAATCCGGTCAGCGGCAGCCGGTCTCGGACTCGGTGATCGCCGAATGCGCGATCGCGCTCAGCTACAACGGCAGCGTGTACGCAGTGATGCTGGCGACACCCGCCGACCTGGAAGACTTTGCCTTCGGTTTTTCGCTTTCGGCCGGCATCATCGAACAACCCGGACAACTGCGCCTGATCGAGACCCTCACCCAGGCGCACGGCCTGATACTGGAAATGCTGATTCCACAAGCCCGCTTCGATGCCGCCATCGGCAGCGCACGGCGCCTGCCGGGAACCGCCGGCTGCGGCCTGTGTGGCAGTGAGTCGCTGGCTGCGGTGATTCGTGATCCGCCACCACTGGGCCGACGGTTGCGGGTAGAGGCGGCCACGATCGCCCAGGCAATCCGCGATCTGGCCGGTCAGCAGACCTTGAACCGGGCCAGCGGCGGCGTACACGCGGCCGGCTATCTGGATGGTCAAGGCCTGACCGTGCGCGAGGATATCGGCCGTCACAATGCCCTCGATAAATTGATCGGTGCGATCCGTGAGCAGCCAGAGCGGAGCGGCTTCGTGGTCATCAGCTCGCGTGCCTCCTACGAACTGGTACACAAGGCGGCCAGCGCCGGGATCGAGCTGCTGGCGGCGGTGTCGGCGCCGAGCAGCCTGGCGATCGAGCTCGCCGAGCGCGTCGGTCTGACCCTGGTCGCCTTCGTGCGCGGCGAGCGGCTGAATGTCTACACCCATGCCGGACGGGTGCAGGATGCAGGTTGTGGGTGATTTCGCAGGGCAAGCCGCCCCAGGCAAGGGCCGGCTGCTTCCTCGGCCCGCGCCAATCAAAGGCAAACGCGTTAGGCTGAACGCGCTGAACCGGGTCCCGAACCCGCTCCCAACCGCAGATTTTGTTGTCCTCCGTCTTCTGTCTTCTGTCTTCTGTCTTCTGTCTTCTGTCTTCTGTCTTCTGTCTTCTGTCTTCTGTCTTCTGTCTTCTGTCTTCTGTCTTCTGTCTTCTGTCTTCTGTCTTCTGTCTTCTGTCTTCTGTCTTC
>JBGSKT010000709.1:0-5577 GCA_041741075.1 Lysobacterales bacterium | reverse complement strand
GCCCGCCTCGCTCCCGAGTGGATCGACCTTGAACTGCTGCTCGCGCTACGCGACTGCCTGCGGGTGCCGGAACGCTTCGCCAAGTTGCGCCATGCGCGCCCCGGCACCCGGAACGAGCTGCGCCTGTTGCTCGACCCGCGCATCCTCGACCGCTTCTCGATCGGCCTGCTGCAACAGCTCCACCGCAGCCCGCCGGAAGTGCTGCCAACCAGTTGGTATCACGCCGCCAAGTTGCTGCGCCTGCGCAGCAGCCAGAATGCGCCGCGCGAGTTCGCTTCGTATGGCGCGCTGATTGCCTGGGCGCTACAGCAGATGGGTTCGCGCCTGCTGCGCGCGCCGCCGCCCGATCACCCAGGCGCCCAGCGCATCCAGAGCGCCGCCGGCCTGCTCGCCGAAGCGACCGCCATGCAGCATTGCCTGGGCAACGGCAAATACGAACCCCTGCTCGACGAGGGCAGCGCCCTGTTCTATCGAGTGCTGAAACCAGTGCGCGCTACCTTGATGTACCAACGCCAGGACCGGCTATGGGTGCTCGCCGAAATCAAGGGCCGCAAGGGCCGCAGCTTGTGCCCGGGCGAGGTGGCGAATTGCCTGCAGGTCATGGCCGGCGAGCACTGACCGCAGATATCGCGAGTCGTAGCAGAGCGACCCCGACGCTGGCGTCCTGTGCGAGCGACTGCAAGTCGCGACGGTAAACTCGATCACCCAGTCGCGACGTACCGTCGCTCCCACAAAGATCCACAGCGCCTAATCGCTGTCTGTGGGAGCGACGGAACGTCGCGACGGTCGCCTCGAAAGCCCAGTCGCGATGTTCCATCGCTCCCACAACAGCGAAGCGGATCCGTCGCCATGTGGCGGCCGCAGCGAGGCCGCTGCTACTCCCACGCTGCTTGGCGCCGATCGGCCGCCAATGCAATTAGCGCCATGTTCTGTCGCGGTGTCGACCAATACTGTCTCCCCAGCCACAGGAGACCGCCATGCTCGCTCACCGTCGTCGCCGCAATCCTCAGACCATCGACCGCTTCGATGCGCCGCATCCGCTGGTGCGGCGCTGGGTGTTGCGCATCCTTGGCCCGCTCGGTGGCGCCCGGGCGATGCTCGGCAATGGCCGCTGCATCGCGGAGTCGTTCGCGGCATTGCTCGGCATTGAAGATGCCGACGAAGAATACCGCCCTGCCCAACTGCAGGCGCAGGTCCGCAAGGCTTGCCGCCAGGCCGAAGCGGACGGCCCAATGCCGCCGGCCCCGGCCGAGCTGCTGGCCAACATCGCCGAGCTGCAGGCGCTGATCGGGCTCAGCGATTGCGATTGCCGCATTCTGGCCTTTGCGGCGATGATCCACACCAGCACCCTGCTCGAAGAGGCCGGCGACCTGCTGCAACAGCTTTCCGGGCCGCGTCTGGCGCAGGTGCTCGCGGTCTGTCTGGATTTGCCCGAAGCCGCCGTCCAGCAATCCTTGAAGAGCGATGGCGTACTGGTCGAAACCGGGCTGCTCGATGTCAGCCAGAGCGGCGCGAACACCCTGCGCTACAAGCTCGATGTGCTGTCTGTACAATTCATCGAACGCCTGCTGTGTTCGGCCGAAAGCCCGCTCAGCCTGCTGCGCGATTCGGTACTGCCGGCCCGGCCCGGCCATCTGGCGCTGGCCGATTTCACTCACCTCGAAGCCGACCTGCGCATCGTGCGGCCGCATCTGCGCTGCGCGCTCGAACAGCGTCGATCCGGCGTCAATGTCTTTCTCTACGGTGCGCCCGGCACCGGCAAGTCGCAACTGGCGCACACGCTGGCGCAGGATCTCGGCGTCGAACTGTTCGAGGTCGCCAGTCAGGACGCCAATGGCGACGCCATCCAGGGCGATGCCCGGCTGCGCGCCTACCGTGCCGCCCAGCGTTTTCTGCGCCAGCGGCGCGCCCTGCTGGTTTTCGATGAGACCGAGGATGTGTTCAACGACGGCGGCCTGTTCGGCCGTCCGAGCACCGGGCAACTGCGCAAAGCCTGGATCAACCGCGCGCTGGAAGACAACCCGGTGCCGACCCTGTGGCTGTCGAACAGCGTGGACTGCATGGACGCGGCCTTCCTGCGCCGCTTCGACGCGATCATGCAACTGAAGATTCCTAGCCGTCGCCAGCGCGAAGGCCTGGCCCGGGCGAGTTGCGGCGATCTGCTCAGCGCCGATGGTCTGGCCCGCCTGGCCGCCGCCGAACATCTGTCGCCCGCGGTGATCGCCCGCGCCAGCGCGGTGATCCGCTCGATCCGCAGCGAGATCGATCCGGCCCGCCTGTCCGATGCGCTGGAACACCTGATCGACGCCACCCTGGTCGCGCAACAGCACGGCCCGTTGCCGACGCTGGATGCCGCCCGCCTGCCCGATCACTACAACCCGAGCTGGGTGCATACCAACGCCGACCTGAGCGCGATGGCCGAAGGCATCCAGCGATCCGCATCGGCCCGTCTGTGCCTGTATGGCCCACCCGGCACCGGCAAGACCGCCTACGGCCACTGGCTGGCTGCGCGCCTGGATCGGCCGCTGTATCTGCGCAAGGCCTCCGACCTGATCGACTGCTACGTCGGCAATACCGAAAAGAACATCGCCGCGGCCTTCCGCGAAGCCGAAACCGATCGGGCCGTGCTGCTGTTCGATGAGGTCGACAGTTTCCTGCACGACCGCCGCCATGCCACGCGCAGTTGGGAAGTCAGCGCGGTCAACGAAATGCTCGCCCAGATGGAACGCTTCAACGGCGTCTTCATCGCCTCGACCAACCTGATCGACGGCATCGACCCAGCCGCGCTGCGCCGCTTCGACCTCAAACTCAAGTTCGGCTACCTGCTGCCGGCGGCGGCCTGGGAACTGTTCTGCGCACACTGCCAGCGGCTCGCCCTCGGTGCCCCGCCCCAAAACCTGCGCGCAGCACTGGCACGCATCCCGGTGCTCGCCCCCGGCGATTTTGCCGCCATCGCCCGCAGCCACCGCTTCCGCCCGCTCGCCAGTCCCGGTGCCTTGCTCGACGCACTGAAAGCCGAGTGCGCCTTCAAGGAAGACGGCAAGTCCCTGCGCATCGGATTTGTCTGAACCCCATCCCTGCGCTCAGCACAACCTATGCGCCTGCGCCCGGAACGCCCTAAGCTTCGACCACCACGCCCCCCATTCCGGATCAAGCCGCCAAAGCCCATCGAGGTTCCGGTCATGCCCGACAAACCCAAATACGATGCCATTGCGCGGCAATGGCAACTATTGAAGCTGCTGCCGGGGGCCACGGACCGGAGCAGCCAGCCGAAGACCGCATTGGAGCTGCAGCAATTGCTGGCTGCGGAGGACACCCGCACCACCAGCAAACGCACCATCGAGCGCGACCTGAACGAACTCAGCCACCTGTTTGCGATAACCGCCAACGACGCCCACCCACGCGGTTGGTACTGGATGTCGGGCCGCGGGCTGGACCTGCCCAGCCTGGATCTGGGTGACGCGCTGGCGCTCAGCCTGCTCGAACAATTCCTGCGACCGCTACTACCGGCCTCGATGCTGGCCGCGCTGGAACCACGCTTCCATCTCGCCAAAAGCAAACTCAAGGCGCTGAGCAGCCAGCGCGCCGCCGCGCGTTGGCTGGACAAGGTCAAAATCGTCTCGCCCACACTCAACCTGCTGCCGCCGAAGATCCGGCCCGGGGTGCTCGCGGTCGTACAGCAGGCCCTGTTCACCGATCAGCAGCTCGATCTCGACTACCACAGCGTCGACCGCCCCGCCGCCAGGGCCATGCGCGTGCATCCGCTCGGCCTGGTGCAACGCGGTCCGGGCAGTTACCTGGTCGCCAGCGTATTCGACTACGCCGATCCGCGCCTGTTCGCCCTGCACCGCATCCGCAGCGCCAGCCCGGTCGATCTGCCGATAAAGCCGCACAACGACTTCAGCCTGGAAGCCTACATCGCCTCCGGCGCGCTCGAATTCGGTGATGGCGAAGCGATCAAACTGCGCGCCCGCATCAGCCCGGCACTGGCCAAACATCTGGCCGAAACACCCTTGTCCGCAGACATGCAGCTAAGCCCGCGCGGCGATCACGTCCAGCTCCGCGCCAACCTGCGCGACACCTGGGAACTGCGCTGGTGGATCCTCGCCCAGGGCGAAAGTTTCGTCGTGCAAAATCCAGTCGCCCTGAAACGCGACATGCTCGCCGAGCACCGCGCCGCAGTCGATGCCTATGCCAGCCTCACTTGAAGACCGCGCGTTCCATCGCGACACAAACTGTCGCCCACTCTTGTCATCATCCCACCTGATTAGCCCCATCCCTCAGCTATGAAAATTGCTCGCCAGGAGCAATTTTCATAGCTGAGGGATGGGGCTAATCAGGTCCCATTGAAAGTCCCTGCACACCGGAGCGCCACAGCCATGCAAGACCCTCACACTCTCAGCGAGTTTTCGCCCTCGATCGTCAAGGCTTTGGGCTACTACGTGTACCGGCTGATCGACCCGCGCAATGGCGAGACCTTCTATGTCGGCAAGGGCATCGGCAATCGGGTTTTCGCGCACGTGAACGGTTCACTGGCGATGGACGAAAGCGATGGGGAGGATGAAATTTCCGAGAAGTTGACGCGTATCCGCGAGATCCGCAACTCGGGTCTGGCCGTGATCCACATTATCCATCGGCACGGTATGGACGAGTCCACGGCCTTCGAAGTCGAAGCGGCGCTGATCGACGTGCTGCCCGGACTCGCCAACGATCAAGGTGGGCACGCTAGCAATGAACGCGGCCCGATGCACCCGTTCCAGATCCAGCAGAAGTTTGAGGCACCCGAGTTCGATGTCATGGGCAACGAACTGATCGTCAGCGTGAATCGTCTGGGCACGGCGCGCACGCCATACGACGCTGCGCGATTCGCCTGGCGACTGGACAGAAAAAAGGCGGAGCGAGCCAAAGTCGTGCTGGCCACCGAGCACGGCATCGTAATCGGCGTGTTCGTGGCCGACCAGTGGTTGCCGGCAGTCCCGGAGAACTTTCCTGGCTTCAACAGCATGCCGACGCGCTGGGGTTTCGTTGGCCACGAGGCACCCCAGGAAGTCGTACAGCACTACCTGCGAAAGAAGCTGCCGCAGGTCTACAAACGCGAACGCGGTGCCGCCAATCCGATCCGATACACCTATTGATCCGGCTTGGCACTTCGCTGTAGCGCAGTTCGGACGACGGCTGCGGTCGGGCTCCGCCGACGCGAAGCGCGGGACACTCACTTTTCCGGCAGAGACTGAACCAGGACGAGTCCGGCCAGCTGGTTGACGTAAGACCAGGAGTTTTCGGAATTGTGGGCGTCCTGGGCTCTTGCAGGCTGCCGTCCGCGCCTGGTTCACGCCGTTGCCTCGGGTATGCTTTGCCGCCCTTCCATGGCTTGGGTGCAACGATGCGCCGCTTCGGTTTTCTTGTGCTTTGGCTTGGCTTGGGTCTGTCCGTGCTGTTCTCGGTGGCGGTTGCTGGCGTTGCGCCCGCGGGCGATGCGGCGGTGCGCCAGCGCTTGGTGGTGTTGGTTCGGCATGCCGAGAAGCGGCTGGATCAGGGTGCCGATCCTGGGTTGAATGCGCTCGGCGCGGCGCGGGC
>JBGSKT010000708.1:0-1695 GCA_041741075.1 Lysobacterales bacterium | reverse complement strand
CGCACAGCTGCAGGGAGCCTGACATGTGGCGCTACCTGTTGCCGCTGACGCTGTTCGCCGGTCTCGCCGTCTTGCTGGCCAGTGGCATCGGCAAGGACACCCGGCTGGTGCCCTCGCCGTTGATCAACCGGCCGGCACCCGTGTTCAACCTTCCCGACCTGCTCGACCCGGCTGCCCGGGTCGGCAATGCCGAGCTGCGTGGACGCCCGTACCTGCTCAATGTCTGGGCGAGCTGGTGCTTCGCCTGCCGCGAGGAACACCCGGTGCTGATGCGCCTGGCCGCGAGCGGCAAGGTCGCGATCATCGGCTACAACTGGAAGGACGAACCCGAAGCCGCGCTCGCCGTGCTGCGGCAGTCCGGCAATCCGTACCAGCGCATCGCCGCCGACCAGGAAGGCCGGGTGGCGATCGACTTCGGTGTCTATGGCGCGCCCGAGACCTTCGTGGTCGATGCCAATGGCACCATCATCCACAAGCACATCGGCCCGCTCGACTGGGCCGCGGTCGAAAGCGAAATCCTGCCGCGGGTCGGCGTCAAGGAGGCACCATGAAGCGTTCGTCGGTTTGGCTGTGGCTGGCCTTGCTGGTGTTGCCAGCGGCCTTCGCGATCGATCCGATCGCGTTCGATCAGCCGGCGCAGGAACTGCGCTTCCAGCAACTGACCGAGGAGCTGCGCTGCCTGGTCTGCCAGAACCAGAACCTGGCCGATTCCGAGGCCCCGCTGGCGCAGGACCTGAGGCGCGAAGTGGCGGAAATGGTTCGCGCTGGACAGAGCAACAACGAGATCAAACAATTCCTGGTCGCGCGCTATGGCGACTTCGTGCTGTATCGGCCGCAGTTCAAGCCGATCACCTGGGTGCTGTGGATCGGACCGCCGATCATGTTGCTGATCGCCTTCTTGCTTGCGCGCGGAATGTGGCGGCGCTCGCCCAGACCGGCCGGAGAAACTCCGGCCAAAACCACGGCAGACGCCGGTGAAGATGGTGGAGAATTCCCTTGAATGTCACTTTTCTACTGGCGGCTGGCCTGGTTGCCGCGCTCGCCCTGTTGCCCCTGGTCAAGCGGCTGCTCGGATCCGATTCCGGCTCCGAGGCCGAACGGAATGCCCGTCGTGCCAGGGCCGCTCTCGCCGAGGCCGCCGACGCCGGGGTGATATCCGCTGAAGAATACCAAGCCAAATTGGCGAACCTGCCGGCCATCGAGCTCAGTGCCGCGACCGCCACCGCGCCGCGTCTGGCGCTCGGCCTGGTGGTCCTGGTTCCGGTGCTGGCGCTGCTGCTGTATCGGCAACTGGGTACGCCGGCGGCACTGGAACCGGTGGCTGCGCTCGGTCCGCATGCTGCCGCCGGCACCGCTGGTGCTGCCACAGGCGTCGCCACCATGGACATGGACAGCGCGCTGGCCAAACTCGCGGCCCGGCTCCAGGCCGAACCCGGCGACGCCGAGGGTTGGCGCCTGCTGTCTCGCGGTTATGCTTCGCAGCAGCGTTATGCCGAAGGCCTGGCGGCGGCACAGAAGGCGGTCGAACTGTTGCCCGGTGATGTCGATGCCGAAGTCGAATTGATCGAGGCCACGGCACTGGCCTCACCCGAGAGGCAATTTGCCGGCGCCCCGCTCGAGCGTCTGGAGGCCATCCTGAAGCGCATCCCGGATCATCCGCGCGCGCTGTGGCTGTCCGGCATCGCCGCGGTGCAG
>JBGSKT010000707.1:0-2524 GCA_041741075.1 Lysobacterales bacterium | reverse complement strand
GTCGGGTGGAAAACATTGGTCCAGTCCGTCGATCACTGGCGTCCGCAGGTAGCGCAGCGTTGGCCACAGGTGCTGGCGAGTATAGCCGGCATCGGCGCGGCGCCTGCCCGCGCCGCGATCCGCCGGAAGCCGCAGGCGAATGGCGCGTGATGGGCGGAAGAAATTGGCGGTTGCCCTGGTCGTCCATATGACGTACATTGGTGCGGATCCATACACCAATTAGGGAGTGAGTCCCATGCCGCATAAACAGTCCAGGATCGAACGGGAGACCCCAAACCGCGTCGAGCGCCTCGGATTCCGGCTCGACGAAGAGACCAAGGACCTGATCGAACGGGCCGCCGGTCTGTCACGGCGCAAGGTCAGCGACTTCTGCGTGACCGCGCTCGCCGATACCGCGCGTCGGACGATTGCGGAGCACGAGACGCTGGTGTTGTCCGATCGCGACCGCGCCGCGTTCTTCGACGCGCTGGTCGATCCGCCCGAGCCGAGCGAGCGGCTGGTCCGCGCCCTGGCCGAGCACAAGCGCCGGGTGGCTTCCTGAGCATGGCGGTGTCTCGGCCCGATCTGAGGATCGAGGCGCTCGCGTCGCACCATGGTCGGGACGGTTTTTCCTGCGGCACAGACAGCCTCGACCGCTATCTCCGCACGCAGGCCGCCCAGGATCAGCGGCGCAAGGCGAATGCGGTGTTCATCCTGGTCGAGCCGGATCGGCCGGACGCCGTGCTGGGCTATTACACGCTGTGCGCGACCGGCCTTGCCCAAGGCGACGTGCCGCCCGCGGCCCGCAAGCGCATACCGCGTTATCCGCTGGTCAGCGCCACGCTGGTCGGACGACTGGCGGTCGCACTGGACCGGCAGGGACAACGGCTGGGTGCGATCCTGCTCGCCGACGCCGTGCGCCGCGCTTACGCGAGCGCAGCCACGGTGGGTTCATCGATGCTGGTGGTGGACGCCCTCAGCGAACGCGCGAGTGCCTTCTACGAAGGCAACGGTTTCGTGCGGCTGCCGGACTCGCTCCGGCTGGTGCTACCGATGCACGCCATCCAGCGGATGCTGGCGTCGTGACCGAACTGGCGCGCCCGACAGGATTCGAACCTGTGACCCCTACCTTCGGAGGGTAGTACTCTATCCAGCTGAGCTACGGGCGCGTGCGTGTTTCCAGTTCGGCAGTTTAGCGTGCAACCGTCCCTGGTGCAGCGGGCCAGCCTCGACATCCTGTCTCGGCGCTCACCCCTCGCGAGGCGGTGCCTCGCGTCCGCTGGCGCGGACCGGGGTTCGCCCAACTGAGCTACGGGCGCGTGCGGTACTTCGGATGGGACAGTCTAGCGGGTCCAGAGGACAGAAGACAGAAGACAGAAGACAGAAGACAGGGGACGGGAGACGGAAGTAGGGTGAATAAGCGCAGCGCATCCACCATCCACCACTTCGAGATGAAGGCTGGGGTTCGCTGCGCTCACCGCCAGCCTGCGCCTTGATTCGGCGTGGTTGGCGGGCGTCAATCCCGCGCCTGGTAATAGGCGACCTCGCTGATCGCGTGGTAGCCGCGCACCTGGTCGCGGAAGGTCTTGAAGGAACCGAACACCCGTCGCGAAAACCCGTCGCTGGCCGCCAGCGCTGCCACCACCTGGTCGGACTCGGCGTGCAGGGCAGCCAGCACCGGGTCGGGCAGCCGGCGGAATTCGACCTTGTGCTCGTTCTGCAAGGTCGCCAGCGCGCGGTGGTTCTGCGCGGTGTAGTCGGCCAGCATGTCGTCATTGACCGCACGGCAGCAGACCTCGACCACGACCTTCAGGTCATCGGGCAGGCGCTCGAACGCGGTCTTGTTGACCATGCATTCCAGGGTCGGGCCGGGTTCCTGCCAGCCCGGGAAATAACAATATTTGGCCACCCGAAACAGGCCAAAGGCGAGGTCGTTGTACGGGCCGACCCACTCGCAGGCGTCCAGCGCCCCGGTCTGCATGGCGGTATAGATTTCAGCGCCGGGGATATTCACCGCGGTCACCCCGAGCCGGCTCATCACCTCGCCGCCCAGGCCCGGAATACGCATCTTCAGGCCCTTGAAGTCGTTGATCGAAGTGATCTCGCGGTTGAACCAACCGGCCATCTGCACCCCGGTATTGCCGGCCGGAAACGGCACCAGGTTGAACGGCGCATACAGCTCGCGCCACAGTTCCAGTCCGCCGCCGTGGTACAGCCAGCCGTTCATTTCCTGCGCATTCAGACCAAACGGCACCGCGGAGAAAAACGGCGCGGCGGCGGCCTTGCCCTTCCAGTAGTAGGCCGCGCTATGGCCCATTTCGGCGGTGCCGCGCGAGACCGCATCGAACACCTCGAACGGCGGCACCAATTCATTGCCGCCGTAGACCTTGATCGACAGCCGTCCGCCGCTGGCCAGGCCGATCAGCTCGGCCAGCCGTGCCGCGCCGGTGCCGAGCCCGGGAAAATTGGGCTGCCAGGAGGTCACCATCTTCCACTGGAACCGCTGGTCGCTGGCGGTGGCGCCGCTCTGGCCGGCCGGCTTGCG
>JBGSKT010000706.1:0-2930 GCA_041741075.1 Lysobacterales bacterium | reverse complement strand
GTGCGGCCTCGGGCTTCGACCGGGCCGCCCGTGCCGGCGATCTGATCGCACTCGACGACCAACACCCACTGCTCGCCGCCCGGGACAACCGCAACCTGCTCGATAGCTGGATCTTTTCCGGCAACGCCAATCTGGTGCGCGATGTCTGGGTCGGCGGCGTCCGCCAGGTGCAGGACGGCCAACACCACGCGCGTAGCGCGATCGCCGCGCGCTACCGGCAGACCTTGCAACGGCTTGCGGCCGGCATGTGAGCGTTCGTAGGCTGGCGGTGATCGTAGGCTGATGGGATCGTAGGCTGGCGGTGACCCCGGACGAAGTCCGGGGGAACCCCGGTACCGTTACCGCATTGAGACCAACTGGGCCAGCATGGACGCACTAGCCATCTAGCCATTGGCTACCCTGCAATGCTTGATGCAACCCGCTTTCTACAGGCCTGAAATCCGCCAGATTATGGACAGGTCGATTGGGTTCCCCGGGGACTATGCTGTGGCCAGCGATCCGCCATCAATGGTAGGCCCGGTATGCGTCCGTTCGTCGGTCTGGCAATCACTGCACTGTTCGGCTTGGTTTGTATTCCAACGACGAACGCCAAGCCAAGCGAAGATGAGTCGGAATTCCCGAACATAGAGGTGCCCCTGTTGCGGGCAGATTCGATCTTTAGGCTGTCAGCGCCTGGATGGGTGGGCCGCCTGGAAGAGCACCACCTTGACCGGCACCGAAGGTCCGCTCAGCCGGGCACGAATTTCTCGATTGCAAGCCAAGGGTCGCTTACCGAAGCCTGGGGAACACAATACCCAGACGGGATCGAAATCTCGCTGCTGCTGAACGGCGCTGTTCCCAAGCTGGTGCGCCTGGCGATCGCCAGCCAGTCGGCACTGCATCTACCCGAGATCGGCTGGTTGCAGCGCTGGGCAGGACCAGTTGCTTACAGCGATGCAGCGGGATGCGAGCGGATACCACTCTATTCACGCCATACGGTCACCGAATGCATGCACTGGTATGGCCAGCAACTTGCCTACCGACGAGCGCTTTATGCCGAGTTCATTCGTGACTTTTGGCTGGTGGCTGGACAGCGGGCGGAAGAGGGGTTGTCGCACACGCCACACTTGCCAGTCCGCGCGGCGGAACTGCCTGGATTGTCGGTGCAAAGCCTGGCGCAGGACCGATCCATCGCTCATCTGCGGATTCCGTGGGCCGCCCTTCCACCCAGCGACCATCTCGAACTGCGCCGTGTCTATGTTCATATCGAGATCTGCCGGGGTCTGGCCGAAGCGTTCGCCCCGTCCACTTGCGAGCAATGGGTTGGCGATGAAGCGACCGCCGCCGCATCGCCAGCAAAGTCAGGTGAAGTGCCATCGGCCGGTCCGACGCGATGGCCGCGGCGACCGGAGCCCTTTGTGGCAGTCGAATTGGACGTTCCGCGCGTATATCGGGTCGGCGCCTGCATGCTGCCGCTGCAAGGCGATTGGTCGGCGGGATTTGGCTGGCACAAGCCAGCCTATTTCCTGCCCAGCAAGGAACTCGAACTGCGAGAAGTATTCGCCCTTTACGAACCGACTGGACCCTACCGCGACGCGCCCGAAGGCTGGTCACCCACCGTCGTACGTTCACGCTTTGGGCAGATCGAATTGGGTGCCGGCGAATATTTGTGCTTTCCAAAGCTGACTTGGGTGCGCGGCGCCGTGCAATTGCAGGTGGCGCACGATTGGCTGGAGCCCGCCGAGCCGTCCACAGATGGGCGTTATCGATCCTTGCCGATCGACAAGGGTAACTATCTCGTGATTGCCGGTCCTTACGAGATCGGATCTCGCTCGGGTCAGGGTATGTGTGGCGCGTGCCCGCGCGCAGCTCTCGGTATCTGGTACCTGGATCGACAACTGCCTTCCTTGACGAATGCGCTTCAGCTCGAAGACATCGTCAATGGATTCGAAGACGGTGCCAACATCGAAATCGAGGTCGCCGACGATGGCCGCAAGGTGCGCTGGGAATACACGCGTTGCGACTACCAATTTGAAGGGGCCGACACCGAGTCCGGTGTTGGTGATGAAGTAGAGCGTTGCAGCCGCGACCGCGTTGAGTATTGCCTGAGCGAAGGCGAACACGAATTCAAGGAGTGCCTGCGCGAGAAGCAACAACTACCAGGTAACGCTCTGACCCAGGGAAGTAAGTAAGGCGTCGCGCCATAGGGCGAGTCTTGCGTACGAAAGGCGCTGGATTTTGTAGGGATCGTAGGCTGGTGGGATCGTAGGCTGGCGGTGACCCCGGACGAAGTCCGGGGGAACCCCAGCGCTGTTACCGCATTGAGACCAACAAGCTGGGGTTCCCCCGGGTCGAGCCGGGGGTCACCGCCAGCCTACTCTCGGCTGCGCTCACCGCCAGCCTTCCAGCCGCAACAGGGCCGCCTTGGTTTCGATGCCGCCACCGAAACCGGTCAGGCTGCCGTCGGCGCCGATCACGCGATGGCAGGGCAGCACGATCGGCAGCGGATTGCGGCCGTTTGCCGCGCCGACCGCGCGCATCGCACGGGCATTTCCGCAGGCTTCGGCGAGCTGCTGGTAGCTCCAGGTCTGGCCGAACGGAATCGTGGTCAGGGTCTGCCATACGCGCATCTGGAAGGCGGTGCCACGGGCCCGCAAGGGCAACGCAAACGTCCTGCGCGTGCCGGCGAAGTATTCGAGCAATTGCCGGCGGGCGTCGGCGAGCAGCGTGTTGCTGCCCAAGATCCAGCCGGCACGAACCACCGGATGGCGGTTGCTGGGAAACTCGATATGGCACAGCGCGTCACCCTCGGCGGCGATGGTCAGCAGACCCACCGGGGTATCGAATTGGTCGTAGATCATGATGTTCGCTCCCTCGCGAGTTCGCTGGAAAGATGCCACAGGTGCAGCACCGCATAGGCGCGCCACGGCCGCCACGGCTGCGAGCGCGCC
>JBGSKT010000705.1:0-3661 GCA_041741075.1 Lysobacterales bacterium | reverse complement strand
CTCGGCAATCACGGGCTTTGGGCTGCGCATAGGGCGACGACGGCAGGCTCGCCCAAGTGCGGCCGTCCTTCCGGATCGCCTGCGCGTAGTCGCCGCGCAGCACGTCATCCAGCGATCCGCTGCGTCGCATCAGCTCCAGCGCGCCCAAGTCCTGCGCACGCGGCGAGAAGTCGGTCAGCCCCAGCTTGCCCGCAACGTCGTTCCACGTCCGCGCCAGAAACTGGTATTTGCCCGCAGCTGTGGTCGTGGCGGTCTTGCCATCCGTCTGCTGGAATCGTTTGGCGATCCCGGGATGCCGCGCGAGATCGGCTATCGTGCCGCCGCCAAACCCGACGCGATAGGGGTCCGCATGCTGGGCGGTGCCTTCGGCCTGCGCGATCACGTCGAGATAGCGGCGGACGTTCGGGTGATCGAGCAACGGAGTCAGATCGCGGTTCACGGGCGATAGCTCCGATAGGTGTTATCGGCCTGCACTTTCTGGGTCAGTCGCTTGAGGTCTTGCGTCGCGTCGCGTAGGCGCATCTGCTGCTCGCGCAATTGCGTGTCGAGTTGGGTGATCTCGTCGACCATGCGAATGCGCGCCCGCTGCATGGCCTGCATTTCCGGTCCGGTGGCGGCATTGGGGCCGGTGCTACGCACCAGCAGATCCAGATCCAGTCGTTTGAGGCTGGCGTAGCGCGCTGCGCGCTGCGCAGCGGAGGCCTGCAATGCTTGCAGGGCTTGGGCAGAGGTCGCACGTGCGGTATCGAGTTCAGCGGCCGGCGTGCGGGCCTCACCAGCGGTCGCAGGCGTCGCTGCCGGACGCGCCGTTGTGGCAGGGGCCGACCCCAGATATCCCGACAGTGCGCTCGCTCCGGCGGGACTGCCGGATGGCATCGACGCATTGATCCCGGCCGCAGCCGCGACCGCAGGCGGCAATCCGCCCGGAGTGGCTCCGGCTAGGCTGCCCTGTCCGCCAAGGTCAAGACCGTAGCGCTGCGCCAACTGTTCCAACTGCGTGCGACTCTCCGGCGTCGCCATCGGATCGGCCGCCGCCTTGAGCAATTCCAGCCGCAGGGCGTTGCGCGCCTTCACGTCTTCCTTCGCAAGCTCGGCCTGTTGCTCGAACCGCTTCAGCATCGCGGCCTGTGCCGCTTGCGTCTGCGCCGCACCATAGGCCTGCAGGGGCGTCGCCGACTGCGCAGTGCGCGACTGCAGCACTACCGCCACTTCTTGCGCGCTCATCGGCATCGACGCACGGCCCTGCGCGTCATGCAGGACGAGTTTGCCGTCCGCCTGCTGCATCACCAGTCCCAGACCCAGACGCTGCAGGTCGGCATCGGCCGCGCCGATCTCGCCGGTCAGCAGTCGATCGATCACCTGCCCGACCTGAGTCGCGGCATACGGGGCAGCAGCGCTCGCCTGCGCCGAGAGTGCAGCCGGCGATTGTGCGAGCGCGCCCTGGATTGCCGTTTCCCGCTGTTGCGGATCGACGATGCCGTAGGTCGCCGCACCCGCGCGCAGCTGCGCGGCGGGCGATTGCAGCTTGTCGTCGAGTACCGTCCGACGTGCAGCAGTGTTGTCGGGCGAATAGGCCCAGCCGGATTCCTGCAGGGCGAGCCCGCTCTGGCTGCTGTTGAGCCGGTAGGCGGTACGTTGGGCATCCTCCTGATCGGGCAGCAGTCGCATCTGCATGCCCGCGAGCTTCGCCTGGTAGACGTTGCCGGCCTGCATCCGATCCAGTTCCGATGGGTACAGCTGAAACACGCGGTCGCGCGCGAAACCATCGGCGAAGGCCGTGTTATTTGCAGAGGTCTGTTGGGCGACGGCGCGATCCAGTGCGGATTGCCAGTTGGAGGCGTGCGCGTTCGCACGCTCCAGAATCGCGAGCGGGTCGTAGGTGGGCATCGGAAACTCTTCGGTTATGCGAGGTGGGCCGAACGGTCGGCGAAGCCACGGGCATCGCGCAGGTTGAGCAAAGCGCCGTCGTCGCCCATGTCGTGCATGTCGCCGCCGGTCAGGCCAGGCAGACCGCGCGCGAGCTGGGCAGTCCCCATGCCGAAGGATTGCAGACTGTTTGCGCGCGATTGCTGCAACAGATAGCCGGAGAACCGCCCGAAACTCGCCTGCAGCGCGCCGTAGTAGCCGCTGACGCCATTCATCAACGCTTCGTTCGCACCGCCGATGGCCGCCGTCGCCGCACGCATGTCGCCGGTCGCGCTCGCCTGCA
This sequence comes from Lysobacterales bacterium, assembly GCA_041741075.1. Classification (GTDB taxonomy): domain Bacteria; phylum Pseudomonadota; class Gammaproteobacteria; order Xanthomonadales; family Ahniellaceae; genus 0-14-3-00-62-12. Next base: position 1,452 of record JBGSKT010000705.1, on the reverse strand, counting down.
GGCTGCGACCAATGTTGAACATCTGCAGCTTGCGATTGAACTGCACGTCGTCGCGACGCCAGGCCTGCAGTTCTTCGTAGCGCCAAGCGTGGTTCACGGCATCGACTTCGGTACGTGCCCACTCGGTATGAATCTCGCGCAGCAGGTTCGCGTTGGCCCCGGCGCAATAGCGCGAGAGCCGGCGGTTCAGGCCGATGATCGCCTTGCCGAACGCGCGCGCGGCATCGTTGCGAGCGCGGCCCATGTGCAATTCGTACTGTGGCATGTAGCGCGGATCGGCGGCAACCGCCGCCATCGTCGCGTCTTCGACCGGCGCGAAGATCGTCGTGTAGCGGCAATACTCCTTCTCGGCCATCACCAACTGGCGATTGGCGAGCGCGGCCTGATCGTTGGCGATGGAGCGGATCAGGTCGCGCTGCTTGGAGGCGATGTAATTGTCGATGGCGATCTGGATTGCAATCTGGCCGATGGCCTTCACGCCGACGCTGTCGAGCTGCTGCTTGTAGGCCAGTTCCGCGAGGTAGCGGTCGCGGCCGGCGGCCGGGTTGGGCGTGACGTGCTGGGTCGGCTGGGCAAGATAGGCCAGCAACGCACCCAAGCCCGCACCGACGATGGCGCTCGTGACCTGGCTGTTGCCGTCCGGATCGCCCGTCACGACCTCGACATTGCCGGTATCGCAGTTGTAGCGCGGCAGCGTCTGTCCGAACCCTGCGTAGTCGTCATCATTGAGCATCCAACCCAGCAGGCCACCGACCGCACCGCCGGCAAGGATCGTTCCCCATGAGATCGTGCCAGGCTGTACCGTCACGAGTTCCGGGTTGTAGATGACCTGACGGATCTGCTGATTGATGTCCTGCCGCTGGTTCGACTCGGCATTGATCCAGCTCTGCACCGCCGACGTGTTGTCGTTCTGCACCAATTGCCGATGCTGGAGCATCGACATGTAGGCCGCGTCCATGAACGACGCGCCACCCCAATTGGTGACGAGGACCGCCGCAGCCATCAGCCGATCCGCTTGCTGTAGGACGTGGTCGCGGCACGGAAGCCAATCAGCATCGGCATGCCGCAGCCGCCAGCGAGTTCCACGCGCAACACCGTCGCCTGCCGCTCCTTGGCCCAGGTCTCGAAGTCGGCAACGAGTTCCGTCGCCGTGGTGGCCGTCACGCCATCGACCAAGCCATCCACCATCAGCAGCGCCGCGTGCGCCTGTATCTCGCCATCCAGCGGGGCGAGTGCGTTGTAGCCCATCAACACAGCGGCTGGAATGCCGGCATCGTTGACCATCGCGCCGATGTACATCGAAACGCCGCCTGCGCCGGCCAACACCGGCACCAGCGTGCGGACAATGCCGGCATCATGCGGTTTGGCCTCGGGGTCAAGTGCGATCACGTAGCGACGGACGAGATCGACCAGCGCGTCGGCCATGCTCAAAGGAATGTCATTGTTGCGTTT
>JBGSKT010000704.1:0-10778 GCA_041741075.1 Lysobacterales bacterium | reverse complement strand
TCTCCGCGACCGCAGGCGGTCGCCGAGCTGCGCGTCCGCCGCCAGGACCTGCACGAAAAACTGTGCGCGCTGCGCCTGCAGTTCGACTATGCCGCGCTCGGCGATGCCTGCGAGCCCGACCTGGAATTCGAGCGCCAGGCGATCGCCCGGCTGCGCAAGGTCGGGCTGACCCCGATCCGCTCGGCGCGCTACAGCGCGGTGTCGGCGGGCGAGCAACGCGACGACGACTGGGTGTTTGACACCTGGCAGGCCAGCGACCAGGTCAGCCTGTTCCTGCATCTGGCCGAGCAATTGCTGGAGTTCGGGTTCCGCATCTCGGCGGACCGCGGATTTCCGATCCGGATCGACGCCGAGCCGGCGGCGTTCTATACCCGCGTGGATGAAACTGCCGGTAGTGCCTGGTTCGATTTCGATCTCGGCATCGAAATCGACGGCGAACGCGTCAGTCTGCTGCCGATCCTGCTCAAGGCCCTCGATTCGCCGAATTTTCCGCTCAAGGCCAGCGCCCAGGAAACCGAACACACGGTCTGGCTGGCGCCGATCGACGAACATCGGCGGGTGGCTCTGCCGGTCAGGCGCCTGCGCGCCCTGCTCGCGCCGGTTCTCGAACTGGCGATGGACAGCGAACTCGACGAATCCGGCCACCTGCGCCTGCCACGCGCTCGCCAGGCCGCCTTGTTGCAACTCGACCAGTTGGCGCAGAGCCAGCGCCTGCTCGGCCACGAGCATCTGCACGCAATCGCTCTGCGCTACACCGAACTCAAACTACCGCTGCCGCCGAAGTTGCCGGCGTATTTCACGGCTAACCTGCGCCCCTATCAGACGCGCGGACTGGAGTGGCTGTCGGCGCTGTATGGTTACCAGCTCGGCGGCATCCTGGCCGACGACATGGGCCTCGGCAAGACCATCCAGTTGCTGGCCCAGGTCAGTTGCCAACGCGCCGCCGACCCGAGCATGGGGCCGGCACTGGTGGTGACCGCGACCAGCGTGCTGCCGAACTGGCGACGCGAAGCGGAACGCTTTGCGCCGGGCCTGCGCGTGCTCACCCTGCAGGGCCCGCAGCGCGCCCGCGACTTTGAAACCCTGGGCGAGTTCGATCTGGTCCTGACCAGTTATACCCTGCTGGTGCGCGACCGTGACCTGCACGCCGAGCAGCATTACGGGATCATCGCGCTGGACGAGGCGCAGGCGATTAAGAATCCGCGCTCGCTGGCGGCCACGGTGGCGCGCACGCTCAACGCGCGACAACGCCTGTGCCTGACCGGCACCCCGGTCGAAAACCACCTGGGCGAGTTGTGGTCGCTGCTCGATTTTGCCGTGCCCGGCCTGCTCGGCGATGAAAAAAGCTTCACCCGGTTGATCCGTACGCCGATCGAAAAGCACGGCGACCACGACTGCCAGCAGCGCCTCAACCGACGCGTGCAACCGTTTCTGCTCAGACGCACCAAGGAACAGGTCGCCCGCGACCTGCCGCCCAAACTGGAAATTGCCGAAGCCATCGATATCGGCGGCGCCCAGCGCGATCTTTACGAAAGCCTGCGCCTGCTGCAGCATCAGCGCATCCAGCAGGCGATCAACGAACAGGGCATCGGCCGCAGCGGCATAGTCGTGCTCGATGCCCTGCTCAAACTGCGCCAGGCCTGCTGCGATCCCCGACTGCTCGACCTGGAGGCGGCGCAGTCGGTGCAGGAATCGGCCAAACTTTCGCGCCTGATGGACATGCTCGACGAATTGGTCGCCGCCGGCAAGCACGTGCTGGTGTTCTCGCAATTCACCCGCATGCTCGACCTGATCGAGACCGAACTGCGCGAACGCTTCATCGATTTCACCCGCCTCGACGGCAGCACCCGCGATCGCGACGCGCCGGTGCAGGAGTTCCAGTTGGGCGAAGTGCCGGTGTTCCTGATCAGCCTGCGCGCCGGCGGGGTCGGTCTCAACCTGACCGCGGCCGACACGGTGATCCATTACGATCCCTGGTGGAACCCTGCGGTCGAGGCCCAGGCCACCGACCGCGCCTATCGGATCGGACAGGACAAGCCAGTGTTCGTATACCGCCTGATCTGCACCGGCACCGTGGAAGAAAAGATCCAGGCACTGCAGGCGCGCAAGGCGGCGCTGGCCGCGGCCCTGCTTAACGACGCCGACAGCGAGGGCCTGGTGATTACCCCGGAAGACATCGCGGCGCTGTTTGATTCCGAGTGATCACGGCGGGCTGCGCGGCCGGCCCTACTGCCGTCACTGCCTCTGCCTCCGCCCGGACCGGGCGGTGGCGGTTACCATGTGCGCTGCAACGCGAGGACCAGACCATGAACACCGCACCCAAGCCCGTCACCCGCGAGCAGGCCGAACAGGCGGTACGCACCCTGTTGCGCTGGTCCGGCGAAGACCCGGATCGCGAAGGCCTGCGCGACACGCCGCGGCGTGTGGTCGAGGCCTACGGCGACTGGTTCAGCGGCTACGCGGTCGACCCGCGCGAATACCTGGCGCGCACCTTCGAGGAAGTCGCCGGCTATGACGAACTGATCGTCCTGCGCGACATCGAATTCGAATCGCATTGCGAGCACCACATGGCGCCAATCATCGGCCGTGCCCACGTCGGTTATCTGCCGGACAGCAAAGTGGTCGGCATCAGCAAACTGGCGCGCGTGGTCGAGGCCTATGCGCGGCGCTTCCAGGTGCAGGAAAAACTAACCGCCGAGATCGCCGGCTGCATCGAAGCGGTGCTCAAACCGCGCGGCGTTGGTGTGGTGATCGACGCGGCGCACCAGTGCATGACCACCCGCGGCATCCACAAGACCCGAGTCAGCATGGTCACCAGCACCATGCTCGGCAGTTTCCGCGAGGACGCACGCACGCGCAGTGAATTCCTCACCTTCATCCGCCTGAATGCCAGACTCTGAAAACGCCACCGCCAGGAGTTGCATGCATCCGACCCCGATCCGACCACCTGCTCCGATCATCGCCCCGGTCCTGATCGCGATCTGTGTCGTCGTTTATCTGCTGACGCCGATGACGCCGGAATGGCTGCTCGGGAACCTGGCGCTGTGGCCGCTCGGCGATGGCTTTCAACCCTGGCAACTGGCCAGCTATGCCTTTCTGCATGGCGGCCTGTTCCATCTCGCTTTCAACATGCTCGCCCTGCACTGGTTCGGCGGCGATCTCGAACGCGTCTACGGGCCACGCCGCTTGCTGCTGCTGTATGCCGCCAGCGTACTCGGCGCGGCGCTGGCGCAGCTCGGCGTGGATGCGCTGCACGGGGCCGGCCCGCCCACCATCGGGGCGTCCGGCGGCGTGTTCGGATTGCTGCTCGCTTATGCGGTCACTTTTCCGCGGCGCAAGGTCATCCCGCTGTTCCCACCGATCCCGATGCCGGCCTGGCTATTCGCCGCGCTGTATGCGGCGCTCGAGTTCTATCTGGGCCTGAGCGGACAACTGCCCGGCATCGCCCACTTCGCCCATCTCGGCGGCCTGGCCGGAGCCGGTGGCGTGCTGATCTATTGGCTGCTGCGCGCGCACCACCGCTGAGTTCAAGTCGAATGGAATCGCCACGGCAACGACCGGAGAGACCTGCAAACATCGGTCCATCCTCTTCGATCTGCTGCTCTGTCCGTCGGTTACCGACGCTTGGCGCTGTGCCGGCGACCGCCACGATGCACCCATTGCGGGAAACATCGCGACGGCCGACGCCACTTTTTTCAGCGGGGGAAACCCACACTTCCTCGGTCTTCCGTATTCGGTCACCTGATCGGCATGGCCGGGTCGCCGAGCAGGGAGCTGGTCAGCAGGATGTCGCGCAGGATGCTCTGCTCTCCATCCAGGCTGTGTTTGGCCGCGAGCAGCGCGTCGCCGATCCGGGCGCCCGGGACCAGTTGCGGATACAGGGCCTTGCCCAGTGCTTCGTGGGCACCGACCTCACCCAGCGTGGAGATACCGACCATGGCCGCGGCGCCGTGTCCTTCCGACAGCAGGAAGGAATGCGCCAGGGTGTCGGCCTCGGGTGACACGAAATAACTGTTCCAGCACCCCCATTGCAGGACCAGATCGCTGACCCGACCGTCCAGGCCAATAACTTGATCTATGCCGAGCAGAGACTGGTCTTCGGTGCTCCACTGCTGCGGTGCCGAATGGCCGACGAAGCTGACCAGCGAGTACCCGGCGTTGAGCCCGGAAATCAGGGCATTGCCAGCACCGGCCAGCCCCAAGTCATCGACATAGGCGCGGCTGGTCTGCCAGCCACCGCCCAGCCGGATTGCGAAGTCCTCACTGATCGATTTGAAATCGGTGGCGGTATCGCTGGCGCCGGCGACCAGCAGCGCCGATCGTTCGGAATTGCTGCCGGTAATCGCCAGCAACTTGTTCGCCATCGCCTGCAGTTCGTCGGTGTTCCGGACCGGCAGCCGTCCGACCGCAAGTTCCGGTACGCCGTCATCATCGAAGTCGGCCAGGGCACTGTCCGATGGCGCGAACTGGATGCCGTTGCTGAGCGGCTGGTACAGGGTCGGGATCATGCTGATCGAACCCAGGCCGAGATTGTCCTGGTAGTCATAGGTATCGGCCCCGACCAGCAGCACATAGCGCGCGCCATGGTTGGCCCAGGCATCCTGCAGAAAGGCACGGATCGCGGTAGCTTCCGGCATGCCATTGCCAAACTCCTGATAGACCTGGTTCACGTCGATCGCCTGGGCGCTGAGTCCACGCGACTGCTGCAGGGCTACCAATGCGGCGATCGGGTCGCCGCTCCGCTGTTGTTCCTGGGCCGCGCCGTTGCCAAGCAGGATGACGTACTCGGTGGTCATGATGCGCTGGCCAGGGTAACGGGTCAGGGCCTCGACCCGGGGTGTCGGCAGGGCGTCGATATTCGCCACGAAATACTCGTCGGCGGAAGCGAGCAGCGGCACCAGGGCCTTGCCGTCCGGCGCGCTCTGCACCGCCAGCAGGCGGCTGAACCTCTGGCCGTTGCCGGCGTAGGCGATCAGATTGCCGCTGGCAAATCCGCTCGCGACAAAGCCCGGCAGACGTGGGCCGGTGGGGGCGTACTGCACCGCCAGCCGTTCCGCTGGAGCACTGCGGCCGGCCGATACCTGCTGCATGTACAGGCGCCCGGACGAGGCCACCGGCAGACGCGGATAGAAGAGTTCGACTGAATCGAGGTGGACCAGATCGAAGTCGAAGCCGGTCTTGCCGGTCGCGGTGACGGCGATCGTTTGCGCGCCCGCGTCCAGCGCCGGCAGCGCCGAGGTCAGCTGTTGCTGACGGCTGCCGTCGAACGCCGTTTCACCACGCACGCGACCCTGCACCGACAAGGTGACATGATGGTCGTTTCCTCGGCCCGGCCAATCGCTGACGCCGACCAGACCCGCTTCGATTCGTGCGGCTACGCCGACGCTGGCCACAGCCGTCGGGTTCAGCTGCAGCTCCACCGTCGCCGGCGCGTTGCGCTCGGCCAGCAGCCGATCGGCCTGCCACGGATCGCGTCCGGGCGAGGCGATGTTGTACAGGCGATCCGGCGCGTAACGCTCGCTCGCCCAGTACCAGACCGGGCGCTGTTCGGTCGCCACCCCGGTATTGCCAGCGATGTCGATCACGCCGACGCCATCGGCCTTGACCAGATAGGCCAGTTCACCGGAATACAGCGAAAAATCCGCCCGCACCAGGAAGTCGATACTCGAATTGGCGGTGAAACTGGGCCCATCGGCATTGATCCGCCTGGGCACCCCGTGGCCGCGATAGGTAATCGCGATATCGGCAAGTTTGACGCCGATCAGATCGACCCCGGCCATCTGCAGCATGGCCGCACTGACCCGGTAGAAACCCGGTTCCTTCACCCACAGTCTGGCGCCATCGGTGGACGGCTCCAGCAACTTGGCTTCCGCCCGGCCAGCGGCCTGTTCCGCGCGGGCCTTGGCCCAGTCCGGCCGGGAAAGTTGCGGCCGCACGCCGTAGCGCTGGCCGACCAGAAACGGCCCGCGCACGACCCGCCCGCCGTGCAGATCATGGTCCAGAATGTAGAAGTTGCCGGAGGCCGGCACCCGCGCGGTCAGCATCCGGTATGCGTGTACTTCGGCGCTGTAAGCCGCTGCACTTGGCTGCATCCGTGCCGAGAGCGCTCTATAGCTGCCGTTGTCCAGTTCGGCAATGCTGTAACCGGCATTGGCCACCTCGCTCGCGCTGGTGAAACTGACCGCCAATCCGTTCGCCTCTGGGGCCGATTCCACGTGCATCAGGCGCACCGGGAGGGTGTTGATTTCCTGGGCCGACGCGAAGCCGGTTACCAAGAACACCAGGCCCGCAGCGATGAACTGCAGCCTGCGCTGGGGGGAAAAGATGTTTGCGTTCATAGCTGTTTGCTCCGAATAGGATTGTTGCGAATGGCACTTGGGCTGGATTGTGGGCACTGCGTTCCTGGCAAATCACCGTCGTTCGTCCTTGACCCCGCTTGACACACCATTGCCGACCTGGGTCCCGGCGCTCTGGCAGAACACCATCTCACCGGAATCTGCGGGGGAAAGGCCCCGAGTTGCGCATCCCTGCGCCGACCAATTCCCTGAACAGGCCCAGCCCCGCAGCCTGCCGTCAAACCCCTCCCCCAACACGAATTGCTGCGACCATGACCGCGAGCGGGCGCTTCCTGTGCGGTTCCGGTGCCCATCGGAACCCCAAGGTAGCGCTCCCACGGCCGGTAGCCTGAGTCACCATCCAGCCCTTCGGCAGTCGGATCGAATTGGCCCGAATCACCGGGCAGAATCGCCACTGTCGTTCGTAATACGCACCGACCCCGGGTAAGCGGACATGCCCCGGCCATTCGGCCAGGGGTCGGGACCATTGGGGGCCAGGTCACTCGAAGTCCAGCCCATGCCGGCGGCTGCGTCACGCCGGGGCCGGCCCATCGCTGTACGCGTGTGCGGCTGGGGAGGGGGAGAGGGAGAGGCGCGGCGCGTAGCCCGGATGGAGCGCGGCGCAATCCGGGCTACACTCCATCCGGGCTACGTTGGCGCCGGTCGGGGCGGGGCCGGTTATTGGGTAGCGGCCTTTTTGGCCGGCGCTTTCCGCGCTGGTGCTTTGCTCGCCGCCACCTTTGCTGCCAGCGCCTTCTTGACCGGCGCCTTCTTGGCCGGTGCCTTTCGGACGGCGGTCTTTTTGGCCGCTGGCGCCTTGGCGGCCGCGGCCTTTTTCGCCGGTGCCCGGGTCTTGCGGCCGTTGCCCTTGCCGCCCGTGCGCCGCTTGACCGGTCGGCCAACGGCGAGCAGGGCCACGCATTCTTCGCGGCTCAGCGTTTCCGGTTCGCGATCCTTGGGGATGCGGCCGTTCTTCTCGCCATCGGTGATGTACGGACCGAACTTGCCACGCAGTATCTGGATCTTGCCTTCGTCGAAGCTCGCGATCACCCGATTGGCGATCGCCTCCTGCTTTTCCCGCAGCAGCTCCAGCGCGCGCGGCAGCTCGATCGTGTAGGCGTCGTCCGGTGGCTTGATCGAGGCATAGTTGCTGCCGTGTTTGACGAACGGCCCGAACCGGCCCATGCCGGCACTGACCGTCACGCCGTCGGCAGCCAAGCCGAGATCACGCGGCAGCTTGAACAGGATCAGCGCCTGCTCCAGGGTGATCGTGTGCAGGCTCTGGCCCGGCAACAGGCTGGCGAAGCGTGGCTTGTCTTCATCGTCTTTGTTGCCGATCTGGGCGAACGGTCCGAAGCGGCCGAGACGCACGCTGATCGGCTTGCCGCTGGCCGGGTCATCGCCGAGCACACGTTGCGATTTGGCCTCGTCCAGGCTGACCGTCTCCATCTTGTCGCTGACCAGCGCCTTGAACGGCTTCCAGAATTGCTCGAGCAGGGGCACCCATTCCTGCTCGCCGCGCGACACCGCGTCGAGGTCGTCTTCGAGCTTGGCGGTGAAGTCGTAATCGACGTAGCGGGTGAAATGCGTGGATAGAAACCGCGACACCACCCGGCCCACATCGGTCGGCCGGAAGCGACGGTTGTCCAGCATCACATACTCGCGTCCGAGCAGGGTCTGGATGATGCTGGCATAGGTCGATGGCCGGCCGATCCCGTATTCTTCCAGCGTTTTGACCAGGCTCGCCTCCGAGAAACGCGGCGGTGGTTCGGTGAAGTGCTGGTCGGCGACGATCCGTTCGAGCGGGACCACATCGCCTTTTTTCATCGACGGCAGACGCCTGGCCTCGTCGTCTTCGTCTTCGGATTTCTGGTCGCGACCCTCTTCGTACACAGCGAGAAAGCCGGCTTCGACCACGGTCGTGCCGGTGGCGCGGAAGCCGTGCGCGGCGCTGGCGGCGAGATCGATGCTGACCGTGTTCATCAGCGCCGGCGCCATCTGGCTGGCCAGGGTGCGCTTCCAAATCAGCTCGTACAGACGCAACTGGTCCGGGTTGAGGAAGGCCGCCACCATTTCCGGCGTATGCAGGGCCGAGGTCGGACGAATCGCTTCGTGCGCTTCCTGGGCATTTTTCGACTTGGTCTTGTAGATATTCGGCGTGGCCGGCAAGGCCTGCTTGCCGAAGCGGCTCTCGATCACAGCGCGCAATTCGGCCACGGCATCGACGCCCAGGCTGACCGAGTCGGTACGCATGTAGGTAATCAGGCCGACCAGACCTTCGCTTCCGAGCGCGACGCCCTCATACAGGCCCTGGGCCAGGCGCATGGTGCGGCTGGTGCCGAAGCCGAGTTTGCGCGCCGCTTCCTGCTGCAGGGTCGAAGTGGTGAACGGCGGCGCCGGCCGACGCTGGCGCTGCTTGCTCTGCACCTCGCTGACCACCAGCTTGCCGGCCGCAGCGGTGGCGATGGTGTGCCGCGCCTGTTCGGCCTGCTCGCCGTCGGTAAAGCTGAATTGTTCGACCTTGTTTCCGGCGTAACGGGTGAGCTTGGCATCGAAGGCATTGGCCGGATGCGCGCAGGCGGCCGCGATCGTCCAGTATTCCTGGCGGATGAAAGCCTCGATCTCGATCTCGCGCTCGACGATCATGCGCAGAGCCGGCGACTGCACCCGGCCCGCCGACAGACCGGTCTGCACCTTGCGCCACAGTACCGGCGACAGGTTGAAGCCGACCAGATAGTCGAGCGCACGCCGCGCCTGTTGGGCGTTGACCAGTTCCTGCGAGATTGCGCGCGGATGCGCCACCGCATCCAGTACCGCCTTCGGGGTGATTTCGGAAAACACCACACGATGCAGCTCGCGCCCTTCCAGCAACCCGCGCTCGCGCAGGATCTCGACGATGTGCCAGCTGATCGCCTCGCCCTCGCGATCCAGATCGGTCGCCAGGTACAGGGATGTGGCCGTACGTGCCGCCTTGGCGATTGCTTCGACGTGGCGTTCGTTTTTCTCGATCAGTTCGTAGCGCATGGCGAAGTCGCGTTCGGTGTCGACTGCGCCTTCGCGCGGGACCAGATCGCGAACGTGACCGTAGGAAGCGAGCACGGTAAAATCCCGGCCCAGGTACTTGTTGATGGTCTTGGCCTTTGCGGGCGACTCGACGATGAGCAGATTCTTGGCCATGGGCATTCCCTGTGCTGACGGGCGCTTGTTGCGCACCAATCGGAGCGGAAAAAGATGACAATTGCGTAACTACGCCGGGGCTACCAACACCTTCCCCACTGCGGGCGGGCAACGAACGGTGGCCGACGGTCGGCACCGATCCGGTGCCACCAATCAACCTGGCCCGACCTCTGCGCTTCAGGCTGGCAAGCGCCGATCTCCGCAACATCCTGCAAAAAAACACCGACCTCGAAGCCGAAGTCGGCGGTTCTGGCGCGGGTTCCGACCGGTCTGGCCGGCCCCGTAAGCCTTTTCAGTGAAGTACGCGCCAGGTTGAGCTGTCAAGTCCGGCCGGGTTGGGGGGCTAAGAGCAGGGGCTAGGGGCTAGGGGCTAAGAGCAGTAAAGGCGCTTCGCGCTTCGCTCTCCCCTAGCCCCTAGTTCCTAGCCCCAGCCCCAGCCCCGCGATATTCCCAAACATCAGTTCGGACGCAAATTCTCTCCCCAGATTTCGGTCTCCATCCAGGCGAACTCGGCTTCGCGGCCGGGCTCGTTGAACAGCACCAGCAGCACCACCCATTTCAGGTCGGCCAGGTCGATCTGCGCCTGCTCCAGCGCCAGAACCCGCTCCAGCACCCGTTCCCGGTTGACCGGATCCAGCACGCCATGGGCTTCGAGCCGCATCAGAAAACCCAGGCACTCGACATCCAGGCGTTCACGCTCTTCGGCCGCAAAGATCCTGATCGGCCCGGACGGCGGCTGCAGCGAAGCCGGCTGGTGCTGCAGGTCATGCAGCCAGTCGAAGGCCTTGCCGATCTGGATCGGATCGAAACCCGCAGCGATCAGTTCGCCCTGCAGCGAGTCGCGGTCATGTTCGGCGTCGGGCGCACCAAAAAAATAGTTTTCAAACAAGTAGACCAGTACTTCGAGGACGGTCTCTTTCATCGTTTTTTCCGCGCGGCTGAGGGTGCCGCGTTCAGTCAGGAATCAAGGCGTTGGTAGCGGTTGCCCGGCAAAGCCGCGATCAGGCCATCGAGTTCCAGCGTGATCAGCATGGAAGAGATCGCCGCCGCGGTCAACCCGCTGCGTTCGAGCAACAGGTCAAATTCGACCAGGTCGTGCCCGATCGCCAGCCACAGGCGCCGGCATTCCGGACTGAGCACCGGCTTGGGCGACGACTCCGGCGACGGTTGCGGCGGCAGTCTTGCGCTGATCTCGGCGCCCAGTTCCCGGGCCAGCGGCCCCAGGCCGTCGAGCACGTCGGTCACGGTCTCGACCAGGCCGGCACC
>JBGSKT010000703.1:0-4483 GCA_041741075.1 Lysobacterales bacterium | reverse complement strand
CGCAGACCGCAAGCCGCCTCATGGACCGGGCACCGGCTGTTCATCCACGCCGGCTTCCGGCTCGTCGTCGGCCAGCGCGTCCACCCGCGCCACGCCGACCAGTGCCTCGTCCGTCGGCAAGCGGATCAGGGTCACGCCCTGGGTATTGCGCCCGACCTGAGCGATTTCGCTGACTCGGGTGCGCACCAGGGTGCCCTGGTTCGAGATCAGCATGACCTCGTGGCTGGCATCGACCTGCACTGCACCGACCAGTTGGCCATTGCGTTCCGAGGTCTGGATCGCAATCACCCCCTGGGTGCCGCGGCCCTTGCGCGGGTAGTCGGCGAGCGGCGTGCGCTTGCCAAAGCCGCGTTCGGTGGCGGTCAGCACGTCGCCTTCGGCGGCGACGATCATCGATACCAAGCGTTCGCCCTTGGCCAGAGTAATGCCACGCACGCCACGCGCGCTGCGGCCGACCGTGCGCACCGCCGACTCGGCAAAACGCACCGCCTTGCCATTGGAGGCGAACAGCATCACGTCGCGCTCGCCGTCGGTGATCGCCACATCGATCAGACGGTCGCCCTCATCCAGTTCGACCGCGCGGATGCCGTTCGAACGCGGTCGTGAGAAATTGCTGAGTGCGGTCTTCTTGACCACGCCGGCCTGGGTGGCGAAGAACACGAAACGGTCCTCGCGGTATTCGGTCACCGGCAGCATCGCATTGACTTTCTCGCCGGCCTCGAGCGCCGGCAGCAGATTGATGATCGGACGGCCACGCGCGTTGGCACTGGCGACCGGGAACTGGAAGGTGCGCAACCAGAACACCCGGCCGGCGCTGGTGAAGCAGAGCACGGTGTCGTGGCTGTGCGCGACCAGCAGGCGCTCGATGAAGTCTTCCTCCTTCATCGCGGTCGCCGCCCGGCCCTTGCCGCCACGGCGCTGGGCGCGGTAGTCGTTGACCGGCTGCGCCTTGGCATAGCCGGTATGCGACAGGGTCAACACCAAATCCTGGCGGTCGATCAGGTCCTCGTTGCTCAAGTCTTCCTGGTTTTGCTGAATCTGCGTGCGGCGCGGGTCGTTGAAGGCCAGCTTGATCTCTGCCAGTTCGCGGCGGATCACGTCGAGCAGCAGGTCGGCATCTTCCAGGATGGCGATCAGGCCACGGATGACTTCGAGCAGCCCACGGTATTCGTCGGTGATCTTCTCCTGCTCCAGTCCGGTCAGCCTGGACAGGCGCATTTCCAGAATTTCCTTGGCCTGTTCCGGCGACAGCTGGTAACCATCGGCAACCAGGCCGATGTCGCGCGTCAGCCCTTCCGGGCGCGAGGCGTCGGCCCCGGTCGCCGACAGCAAGGCCTGCACCAGACCCGGCTCCCAGCGCTGCGCGAGCAGCCGTTCGCGCGCGGTCTGGGCGTTGTCCGAAGTCTTGATCAGTTCGATCATCACGTCGATATTGGCCAGCGCTACGGTCAGCCCTTCGAGGATGTGGGCGCGCTCGCGGGCGCGGCGCAGCTCATAGATGGTGCGCCGGGTGACCACTTCGCGGCGGTGGCGGACGAACGCCTCCAGCATCTGCTTCAGGTTCAGCAACTGCGGCTGGCCGTCGAGCAGGGCGACCATATTGATGCCGAACACGGTCTCCATCTGGGTCTGGCGATAGAGGTTGTTGAGCAGCACGTCGGCCTGCTCGCCGCGCTTGACCTGGATGAAAATGCGCATGCCGTCCTTGTCGGATTCATCGCGCAGCCCGTCCGGGGCAATGCCTTCGATCTTCTTTTCCTTGTGCAGCTCGGCGATCTTTTCGATCAGCCTTGCCTTGTTCACCTGATACGGCAGCTCGTGGACGATGATCGCATCGCGGCCGTCGGCGTCGGTTTCGATTTCGGCACGGGCGCGGATCAGCACCCGGCCGCGGCCGCTGCGGTAGGCTTCGATGATGCCGCTGGCGCCATTGATGATGCCGGCGGTGGGGAAATCCGGGCCAGGCAGGACCTGCATCAATTGCTCGATGCTGATTTCGGGATCATCGATCAGCGCCAGCACCGCATCGACCACCTCGCCCAGGTTGTGCGGCGGAATATTGGTCGCCATACCGACCGCGATGCCGGCCGAGCCGTTGACCAGCAGGTTGGGAATGCGCGTCGGCAGGACGCTCGGTTCCAGTTCCTTTTCGTCGTAGTTCGGGGTGAAATCGACAGTTTCCTTGTCGATATCGGCGAGCAGCTCGTGGGCCAGCTTGGACATGCGCGCTTCGGTATAACGCATCGCCGCCGGCGAATCGCCATCGACCGAGCCGAAGTTGCCCTGGCCATCGATCAGCAGGTAACGCAGCGAAAACGGCTGCGCCATGCGCACCAAGGTGTCATAGACCGCGTTGTCGCCGTGCGGGTGGAACTTGCCGATTACGTCGCCGACGATGCGCGCCGACTTGTAGTATGGCTTGTTGCTGTGCGCGCCCAGCTCGTTCATCGCGTACAGCACCCGGCGGTGGACCGGCTTCAAACCATCGCGCACATCCGGCAGGGCGCGCCCGACGATCACGCTCATCGCGTAATCCAGGTAGCTCTGGCGCATTTCGTCTTCGATGTTGACGCGGATGATTTCTTTCGCGAATTCGGACATCGTGTCGTTCGGACCTTATTGGTTTGGCAAAATTCGACCCCGCGCAGGCCACTGGGTGCCCGCTGTTCGCCATGGTCGAAAGCAGCGAATCATAGCACGCGGAGCGGTCTCCAAGGGCCCGGAACCGCCCGGGCCGGCATGGATTCCGCGTCCTGCGGCTTCGCGCAGGATGACGCGCTTTGCTGAGTGCGGAATGAGCGGGGTAGGCCTGCGCGCGGAGTGGCCGGTTGCGGCGCCTACGCTCCGAGCGTACCATTTGAATGCGTACACTCAAGGAGATCAACATGCCCCGCGCCATGGTTAAAGACAATAGCCGGCTCGCCTTGCGCGTTCGCCCGGGCGACAAGGCGACGTTGATGCGTGCCGTGGCGCTCGAGCACACCGACATGACCGATTTCATCCTGCGTCATGCCTTGAAGGCGGCACGGTTGGTCATCGAGAAGGTCGAGCACCTCGCCTTGTCCGAGCGCGACAGCCTGCGCGTACTCGATGCCTTGGAGCGACCGCTGGCGCCCAACGCCAAACTGCGGGCGGCGGCGCGGCGCCTGCGCGACGACGCATGATCCCGCCGGATTGGCGCGAAACAGCGATCTCGAAGACGCACGACCGCGAGGCCTTCGACTGTGGCGAAGCGGAGCTGAACGAGTTCCTGCGGCGCCATGCGCGCCGTAGTCACCAGCAAGGCGGTTCGAAGACCTTTGTCGCGGTACCGCTCGATGATGGCCATCGTGTCCTGGGCTTTTACAGCCTCAGCCCGGCCTCGATTGATTATGCGCGCACGCCCACGCTGCTGAGCAAGGGGCTGGTCCGCTACGATGTGCCGGTATTTCGTCTCGGGCGCCTGGCCGTGGACCGGACGGTGCAGGGCCAAGGTTTGGGCGGACAACTGCTATTGACCGCCGGACGGCGCTGCCTGCGCGCCGCAGCCGAAGTCGGCGGTGTCGCCCTGCTGATCGACGCCAAGAATGAGCGCGTGGCCGGCTGGTACCAGAGCTACGGCGCCCTGCCCCTGCTGGATGCCCCGCGCTCTCTGCTGTTGCCGCTCACCACGGTGGCAGCCGCGCTGGAGGCAGCCGGGCGGTCTGGAGCCGGGTTCGGGTTAACGAGGCAATTCATGCCGGTCCGTTGATGCGTTCTTGGCACGGGCGACCGCCTGGCACTGCCGGGCGCGTCGATTTCAGTGCGGAACCAGGCCGGCGAGCGATTGCCGGGTCGGCTGGGCGATCGCCCCGCGCTCGGTCACCAGCGCATCGATCAGCGCCGCCGGGGTTACGTCGAACACCGGGTTCCAGCCGACCACGCCCGGGGCCGCGAGCGGGCGGCCCTGGCTCTCCAGCAATTCGCGGGGGTCGCGCATTTCGATCGCGATGTCGGCCCCGCTCACTGTCGCCATATCCACCGTGGACCACGGCGCCACCACCATCACCCTGGCCCCGAAATGGCGCGCGACGATGGCCAGTTGCAGGGTGCCGATCTTGTTCGCGACATCGCCATTGGCGGCGATCCGGTCGGCACCGACGATCAGCCATTGCACGGCTCCGCTGGCGAACAGGTGGGCGGCGGCGGAATCGGCGATCAACTGCGCCGGGATGCCGTCCTTGAGCAGTTCCCAGGCGGTCAGTCGGGTGCCCTGCAGCCACGGCCGGGTCTCGGTGTTGTAGACGCGACTGATCCGCCCCTCGGCGTAACCGGCGCGGATCACGCCGAGCGCGGTGCCGAAGCCGGCGGTCGCCAGCGACCCGGTATTGCAGTGAGTGAGCACGCCGCTGCCGGCGTCGATCAGCGCCGCACCCAATCGGCCCATGGTCCGGTTGGCGGCCAGGTCCTCGGCCTCGATGCGGACCGCCTCGGTTTCCAGCTCGGCCACCGGGCAGGCCTCGCC
>JBGSKT010000702.1:0-3691 GCA_041741075.1 Lysobacterales bacterium | reverse complement strand
ATCGCAACTCTTAATTCATCTACATGTATGTGTTCTATTTGTATGCTGATAACCCAGCGACGGTAAACTTGTAAGGAACATTGTTGTTCTTCAAGGCTCGAACGACAAACATGGGCGAGCTGCACCGCGAGCTAAATCAGCGCCAAGGCCAGGCCGAGCCACTGGCCGCGATCGCCGGCGACTGGGTGGCCGAGTCACGGCTGTTCTGCCTGGACGAGTTTCTGGTGGCTGACATCGGCGACGCGATGATTCTCGGTGAGTTCCTGCGCCACCTGTTCGATGCCGGCGGCTGCCTGGTCACCACTTCCAACCAGGCGCCTGCCGGGCTGTACCTGCATGGACTGCAGCGTGCCCGCTTTCTGCCGGCGATTGCGCTGATCGAGCAGCATTGCGCGGTACACGAACTGGTCGCCGCTGGCGACTTCCGACTGCGCACCTTGCAGAGCGCGCACACCTGGCACTGTCCGCCCGGCGCGGCGGCGGAAGCGGCGCTGGCCGATTGTTTCGAGCGCCTGGCGCCGGGCTCGCGCTGTATTGGCAGCGAGCTTTTTATCCATGACCGGCCGATCCCGGTCCGCTGCTGGTCCGACAGCATTGCCTGGTTCGACTTTGCCGCCCTGTGCCTGGGCCCGCGCGCGGCCGCCGATTACCTGGAGCTGGCGCAGGACTTCAACACGTTGTTGATCTCCGATGTGCCCGCATTCGATGGCAGCAACCGGCTCGAAGACGCGGCCAAGCGCTTCATCCATCTGGTCGATACCTGCTACGACCATCGCGTGATCCTGATCATCAGCGCGGCCGGGCAGCCGGGCGCGCTCTATCGCGGACAACGCCATCGCGCCGAGTTCGCCCGCACCGAGAGCCGCCTGATCGAAATGCAGAGTGCCGAGTACCAGGGCCAGGCACACCACAGCTAATGTAGTGTTGGCGGATGGCGGCGTGATCCGCGCTCCATTTCGTTTTCACTGCGAGGAACGCGAGCATGATCGAACTGTATTACTGGCCCACCCCGAACGGGCACAAGATCACCCTGTTTCTGGAAGAGCTCGGGCTCGACTACCGCATCTTGCCGATCGACATCAGCGCCGGCGACCAGTTCAAGCCTGCGTTTCTGGCGTTTTCGCCGAACAATCGCATGCCGGCGATCATCGATCGTGCTCCGGCCGATGGTGGCGAAGCGGTCACGGTATTCGAATCGGCCGCGATCCTGGTCTATCTGGCCGAGAAGACCGGGCGCTTTCTGCCAATGCCGCTGCGCGAGCGCAAGGCCGTCTTTGAATGGCTGTTCTGGCAGATGGGCGGGTTTGGGCCGATGCTCGGCCAGAATCATCACTTCAGCCGCTACGCGCCGGAACCGATCCCGTATGCGATCGATCGCTACCAACGCGAGACCGATCGCCTGTATGGCGTGCTTGACCGGCACCTGTCCGGGCGTCGATACCTCGCCAACGAGGAGTATTCGATCGCCGACATGGCTTGTTATCCCTGGGCCGCGGCACACGACTGGCACCACGTCGATCTGGCCCGTTTCCCTGAAGTCAAACGCTGGCACGATGCGATCGCGGCACGCCCGGCGACCGTTCGTGCCTACGCCGCCGGTGAACCGTATCGGCGCTCGGGCGAGCTTTCCGATGAGCAGAAGCGCAAGCTGTTCGGCCTGCCCGAGCCCAAGGCCGATTGAACCCGATTACTGCTCGGCCGCGCTGATCGCGCTGCGATCGCGACGCACCGGGCCGAGCGCGTCCAGCGCTTCCTGATAGCGCCGGACATCGAGCTGGGTGGTGGCATTGTCCTTGGCGATCTGAAAATGTTTGCGCGCCAGTTCAGTCTGGTGCAGGCCGACGTAGGCCAGCGCCAGCCAGAAGTGGAACTCGTGGTAATAGGCGGCGCGCTGGATTTCCTTGCTGAACAGATCCCGAGCGCCGACGTAGTCTTCGGCGGCCATGGCGCGCCGGCCCTGCGCGAAGAAATGAAATGGCGGATAGGGCTGCAACTCGGCCAGACGCCGCGACCAGCGCGCGGCTTCACGGTCGCGGCCGAGCTGGCGCAGCACCGGGATGATGTTGGACATCGCTGCGATGTTGCCCGGTTCCAGCGCAAGCGCGTAGTTATAGATCGCGACGGCTTCCGGGATGTTGCCGTGGCGGCGATAGACCACGCCGAGGGTGTTGTAGGTGTCGGTATAGCGCGGTTCTTTCATCAGCCCGGCACGCGCCCACCAATACGCATCATCAACTTTTCCCGCAGCCAGCGATTCGGCCGCGCGATTGTTCATGTACATGGCGATCACGGTTTGCTCCGAAGCCGTCTGCACTTGCTGGCCACGCCGGGCCCGCGCCGGCAGGAAGTCGATCACCATCGCCGACCTGGTCGCGGCGACCCGCTCATCGCTGCGGCGCTCGGTCAGCACCAGATTGACGTGGCCGTTATAGAAGACCAGATCTCCGTTGCGACTCATGGTGTGTTCGCCGAGCACGTTCTGGTATTGCACGCCAAGCCCGACCTCGTGGGCGAGCGCCGCGGTCAGCAGCACCAGCGAAAGGCAATTGCCGGTACGCGCGTCGAAGGCCTCGGCGGCGGTGCGGGTAAACGCGGCATCGTATTCGATCTTGAGCTGGCCGCTGTCTTGCAGCGCGTTAAACAGACCGGTCTGACGGCCCTCGGCGCGCATCCGTGGCGCGATCCGCTCGTGCAGGTAACGCCGCATCGGCTCGCTCAGCGCGAACACCGTGCCGGCATCGATCGGCGCGCTCGGCGGCAGGAACCAGGCATCGTGGAACAGTTCCGGCCCCGCCCGGTTCGGGCTCGGCGGCACACTGGCGCAGGCGGCGAGCAACAGGGCGAGAGAAACCCACATCGGGCGCAACATTTTGCACCTCCAGGACGGTCACTACCGCCACACCGACGGCCGACGGCCGGGCCAAACACAACAAGGCAGATCGCGCGGCACCAGCCGACCGCAAACCAGTGCGATTGAAACCGCTGCGTCAAAGTATCTGCCCGCCCTACAATTGCGTCAATGTGCCGAAGTTTGCTGCGCAGCGGCGATTCATTAGCGCAGATAGACCGTCCACAAGCGATGGCGATCACCGCGAATGCTGGCCTGTCCACGGCGCAGCCCCGGTTCCTGGCACGCCCTCCCCGGGGCGCTGTCGGCGCTACTCCACAGTCACGCTCTTGGCCAGGTTGCGCGGCTGGTCGACGTCGGTGCCGCGCAGTACGGCGACGTGGTAGGCGAGCAGTTGCAGAGGTATGGTGAACACGATCGGGGCGATCAGGGCGCCGACTGGGGCGAGTTCGATCAGGGTTTCCTGCGGGTGGGTGATGCCGCGGCTGACGCTCTGGTCGGCGAATACGATCAGTTGGCCGCCGCGGGCGCGCACTTCCTCGATGTTGGATTTCAGTTTTTCCAGCAGGTGGTCGTTCGGTGCCACCGCGATCACCGGCATGTCGGCATCGACCAGAGCGAGCGGGCCGTGCTTGAGTTCGCCGGCCGGGTACGCCTCGGCGTGGATGTAGGAAATTTCCTTGAGCTTGAGCGCGCCCTCCATGGCGATCGGGAAGTGGCTGCCGCGGCCGAGAAACAGGGCGTGTTGCTTGCTCGCGAAGCGCTCCGCCAATTGCCGGATCGGTGCATCCTGGGCGAGCGCGGCGGCAACCGCGCCGGGCAACTGGCCGAGCTGGCGCACGC
>JBGSKT010000701.1:0-1734 GCA_041741075.1 Lysobacterales bacterium | reverse complement strand
GCGCCATTCGGCTGCGTCCAGCAAATCCTCCGAGGTGAATCCTGCGGTCGGCAGCCGTGCGTCAATACCCTGTGCTGCCAGCGCCGCCCGGGTCGCCGGGCCCTGCGCATAGACCGTGCCCTGTGGCCGGAAGTCGGGTAGTAAACGGAGGCAGCCGACCACGGCATTGGGGCTTGCGAACACCAGATCATCCGCCGACTGCGCCTGCTGCAGTGCCACCAGTCGGGCCGGCGTTGGCGCCAGCCAGCGCGTAGCGAGCACCGGCAGATTGAGACAGACCGCGCCCAACGCCTGCAATTCACCGACCCGCGCCGCTGCGGTCTGCGCGGGTTGCACCAGCACCACCTCCAATCCGGCCAGTGGCTGGTCGGATCGCGTGGCAACGCTTTGGGTTGGGAAATGATCGGATTCGCGCACCCGGGCATTGTAGGCGTGGTTGCCTGCCTCCGATATAAACGGCAGACTGCACCGCCCTTGGTCAACTGGCCGTCCCGTGATCGATACCGTCGTCGCCCTTGAACGCCTTATTCTGGAATCGATCCCGCTGGCGCGGGCGATGGAGATCGGCGTGCTTGATTACGACGGCAATCGCCTGGCCCTGGCCGCGCCGCTCGCGCCCAATGTCAACGACAAGGGCTGCGCCTTTGGTGGCAGCATCGTCAGCCTGATGACGCTGTCGGCCTGGGGGCTGATCCAGCTCAAGCTCGGCGCCGCGGCGCTCGACGCCGAGGTGTTCGTCGCCGACAGCGCGGTCAGCTATCTTTGTCCGGTTTGGGATGCGCTGGTCGCCGAGGCCTTCGCCGAGCCCGGCCAGGACTGGGATGGATTCATCGCGACGCTGCGCACCGAAGGCAAGGCGCGGATCACCGTGGTCAGTGAGATCACCGCCGCGCAGGGCGGCGGCGTCGCCGCTAAGATGTTCGCTCGCTTCGTCGCGAAGCGGGGAGAGGGTTGACCATGATCCGTAGCCGTCCCGTGCTTGCCACTGTTCTGCCGCTGCTGTTGCTGGCTTTGTTGCTGCCTGGACTGGCCCTGGCCAAATCCGCCGAGAAGCGCCTGCAGGAAACCCTGCGTTCCTACGCCAGTACCTTTCGCTGGGGCGAGATCGAGCAGGTGATTGGCTTCATCGACCCCAAAGTCCTGGTCGACAAGCCGATCAGCTCGTTCGAACTGAACCGCTGGCGGCAATGGCGCGTGGTCGGCTACCGCACCCAGCCCTATGCGATGTTCGGCGACGAAGGCGCGGAGCAGGTGGTCAGCATCGAACTCAACAACGTCAATACCGGAATCAATCGCACCATCGAAGACCATCAGCGCTGGCGGTATGAGAAAAAGACCCGGCGCTGGCTATTGATCAGCGGCCTGCCGCCGCTGTCGGCCGAGGTTGGGCGCTGAGGATTGGGCGCGGCGGTGGTGTGGTGGTTGACGGGTACGTGGATTCGGTCAATCGGCGCCGGTGGGGTTTTGGTGATGGGTTGACCGACTCCGCCGTTAAACACCGCTTCGCCGCTTGTGATGGGTTGACCGGCTCCGCCGTTAAACACCGCTTCGCTCTACCCATCCTACGCCTACTACGCCTACGCTGTTGTCGGGGGGGGGCGGTATTGGATATCGATCCAGAATGTTTTGGCATGGGGCGGTGATGAAGGTGATGACCCAATCGATTTTCGCGGTGATCGCCAGTCTCGGCGTGCTGGCGGCGACGGCGGCGGAGCCGGTCAACCCATCACAAGC
>JBGSKT010000700.1:0-1837 GCA_041741075.1 Lysobacterales bacterium | reverse complement strand
CATGCTTTCGAATGGCTTTCGAATGCCAAACCTTCGGTTTTACGCATATCGGTTAGCGCTCCCTGATCACATCGCCGCAGCGGCGAAATCGAAGTTGAGTTCCTGGGTTGCTGCCTGCACAAAGTTGCCCTGGATGAAATCTACTCCAGTGCTCCACAGTGCGGCCGCGCACTGCGCGTCCTCGACCCGGGGCGCGACCACGCGCACGCCGTGTTCGCGCGCGGTGGTGATGGTCTGGCGCAGCTCGGCGCGCACCTTTGGGGTCTGGCCTTCGCTGCCGGTGAAACGCGGCGCGATCTTGATCAAATCGACCGGGATGTGCTGCAGCATCTGGAAATTGGCCATGGTCGGTTCGAACTGGGTGAAACAGACCTGCACCCCGAGCGCCTTGATCTGCTCGACGAAGGTCGCGGTCTGGCGGACCCGGGCGACCGCATCGGGTGCACGCAGCTGCAGCACCAACTGCTGCGGGCTGGCACCGCGGGTGTCGATCATCTGCTTGAGCCAACTGGCCCGTTGCGGATCGGCCACGCTGTCGATCGACTGGCTGACGAACAGGTGCACGGAGTGGCCATCGCGGGCGCGTTCGCTGATCACCATCAGCGCCCGCGACAATACCCAGCGGTCGATTCCCTGGATCAGACCGGCGCGCTCGGCGATCGGTATCAATGCCGAGGCGGTATACAGCTTGCCACCATCGCCGCGCAGGCGCAGCAGCAGCTCGAACTGCTCCTCGCCGCTGCCGCGCAGGGCGGCGATCGGCTGGAACAGCAACTGGAACTGGTCGTGCTTGAGCGCGTTGCGGATCAACTCGGCCACCCCCGCCTCGTCGCCCTCGACGCTGTCGACCGGGGCCTGGTACAGCGCCACCTTGCGATCCGGATTGCTGCGTGCCAGCGCGCAGGCCCGCTCCGCCGCGTTCAACACGTCGGCGGCATCGCCGAAATTCTGCGCAAACAGCGCGGCGCCAATGCTGACCGCGAGCGAGATGCTCTGTTCGCCCAGATCGAACAGGTGCGCGACGAATGTCTGATGGATCCGCTTCGCGAGTGCGAGCAGGGCGGCCTCGTCAGCATCAGGCACCAGCAGGAAGTAGCTGGTATCGCCATAACGCGCCGGCAACGCCGTGGCCGGCACCTGCTGGACCAGGAAGGCTCCGGCCTGGCCGACCAACTGGTCGAAGGCCTGCAGCCCAACCCGCTCGCGCACTGCCTGGGCGCCGTCGAGCAGCAGGAACAACACGCCGCCCTGGGCGAGATCGTCCTGGGCCATGGCCTCGCTGACCCGATCCAGCACGTGCCCGCGATCGTATAGACCGGTCACCGGGTCCTGCGGGTTGTGCGCGATCTGGAGGCGCTGGGTGGCGCGGGCGCGGCGCACGCGATTGGTTACCGCCGAGATCAGGTGCTTGGGCCGGATCGGCTTTTCCAGGTAATCGTCGCCGCCGGCAGACAACGCATCGAAACGCTTTTCCTCGTCATGTTCACCGGACAGGAACACGATCGGTACATTGACGAAGGCTTCGCGTTCGCGGATCAGCGTGGTCAGTTCCATGCCATCACAATCCGGCATATACAGATCCATCAGGATCAACTCGGGATCGAAGCTGTCGAGTTCGGCCAGCGCGGTCAGCGGATCATGCACTGAGCGGGTCAGCATGCCGGCCTTGCGCAGGATCGATTCGGCGAACATCGCTTGCGAGCGATCGTCTTCGATGATCAGTACCCGGTACGGGTCCTTGCTGTCGGCGTCGAGCAGTTCGCGGATGCGCGCGATCACTTCGGACTCGGCCTGCGGCAGGGTGATGAAGGCGTCGGCGCCGGCGCGCATCGCGCGC
>JBGSKT010000699.1:0-3182 GCA_041741075.1 Lysobacterales bacterium | reverse complement strand
GTTCCGGCGTTGGCTGCATGCATCGCGGTCGGGGCGCCGGGTTCAGGCCGGGCCGGCCTGGCCGACCAGGCGGTTGACGAAGCTGGCGATCTCTTCCTTGCTGCCGGCGATCGAAATATGGCTGTCGCGGGTCAGGCTGGTGCCGATCATCACCGACCATTCGATGCCATCGTTGCCGTCCACATCCATCTTCGGATAGGACTCGGGCTTGCTGATCGACACGATGCGGTCGGCATCGATGACATTGCCAGTCGGTGTTTTCACCCAGCGTTGTGACATGGCGCGGCGCTCCTTAGTGGTTGCCGGCATGGTAACGCGCGGGCGGGCGGGCGGACAGCTGCGCAGGGGGCAATGACCATCGGCCGATGGTGATGACGATGAACCTTCGCTATTGTTCGCGTTCCCGCCCCGGAGGACTGACCATGCGTCGTATCTGCCCCACCCTGCTTGTTGCCGGCCTCGGCCTGCTCGCAGCTGCAGCACCCTCGGCGCGCGCACTCGAAAGCGTCGAGCCCGATGCCCCGCAGTGGAGCGCCTATGCCGCGCATCAGCAGTTGGTCGATGACTCGCTGGTGCATGGTCTGCGCTGGCGCTCGATCGGGCCGGTGGTGCAGGGCGGGCGGGTGGTCGATGTCGAGTCGATCCCGGGCAAGCCTTATGGTTTCTATGTCGCCTATGCCAGCGGCGGCGTGTGGAAGACGCTCAACAACGGGGTCAGCTTCACGCCGCTGTCGGATCAATTGCCGACCCTGATCAGCGGTGATATCGCGGTCGATCCAAACCGGCCCGGGCGGCTTTGGATCGGCACCGGCGAGCCCAATTCCTCGCGTTCCTCCTACGGTGGCATGGGCGTGCTGGTGTCCGACGATGAGGGCGTGAGTTTCCGCCACGCCGGACTGAGCGATGTCGATCGCATCGCGCGCATCCTGGTACACCCGAAGGACAGCGATCGGGTCTGCGTGGCCGCGATCGGCCGTCTATACAGCAGCGGGGGGCGCCGCGGTGTGTTCTGCAGCCGCGATGCCGGCGTCAACTGGAAGCAGGTTCTTTCGACCACCGGCACGACCGGGGCGATCGACCTGGCGATGGACCCGGGCAATCCGGAGGTGCTGTACGCCGCGACCTGGGAGCGCTCGCGCACGGCCTGGGAATTCGTCGAATCCGGCGGCGGTTCGGGCGTCTACAAGTCCAGCGATGGCGGCGACACCTGGGTCCGGCTTGCCGGTGGCTTCCCGGCCGGCCGCGAGATCGGCCGGATCGGTCTGGCGATCGCCGCGTCCGACCCCAAGGTGCTGTATGCCAGTGTCGACAACTGGTCCGAGCTGCCTGCCGATGAACAGGACCTGGGCGATCAGCCGCTGTCGCCGCGGCGCCTGAAGAAAATGAGCAAGGCCGAGTTCCTGGCCCAGCCGGAAGACGCGATCGAAGCCTTCATTCGCCAGAACGATCTGGACACCGAACTCGACGCCAAGGCCCTGATTGCGCTGGTCGCGTCCGACCAGGTCAGCATTGCCGACCTGGTGCGCGCGCTCAACGACGCCGAAGCGGCCCTGTTCAACACCGACATCCGCGGGCTGGAAATCTATCGTTCGAACGACGCCGGCCAGACCTGGCAGCGCACCCACGACCAACCGCTGCGCGAAGTCACCTACACCTACGGCTATTACTTCGGCCAGATCCGGGTGGCCCCGGACAACCCGGAACAGATCTATGTGCTGGGCATGCCGTTGATCGCCTCCCGCGACGGCGGCAAGACTTTCACCGGCATGAACCATCCGGCAGTGCACGTCGACCACCACGCCTGGTGGATCGACCCGCAATACCCGAATCGCATGGTCAACGGTAACGACGGCGGGGTGGACATCAGCTACGACGGTGGCAAGACCTGGCTGAAGCTGGATCGCCAGCCGGTCGGCCAGTTCTACACCGTCGCGGTCGACATGGACACGCCGTACAACGTCTATGGCGGCCTGCAAGACAACGGTACGCTCAAGGGTTCTTCGCGCACGCGCTGGGAACAGGGCGAGGACTGGAGCATGATCGGCGGCGGCGACGGCATGCACGTGGCGGTCGATAGCCGCGACAACACCGTCTACACCGGTTACCAGTTCGGCTACTACCAGCGCAGCGGCGCCGACGGCCCTAGCAGCGTGCGCCCGCGCGAAAAGCTCGGCGAGCCGGCACTGCGCTACAACTGGAATACGCCCGTTGTGCTGTCCGGTCATAACCCCGACGTGGTCTATTACGGCGCCAACAAACTGTTCCGTTCGTTCGATCGAGGCGAGAGCTGGACCGCGATCAGCGAGGATCTGACCACCAGCAAGCAGCGCGGCGATGTGCCCTACGCCAGCATCACCTCGATCAGCGAATCGCCGCAGCAGTTCGGCCTGATCTGGGCCGGCACCGACGACGGCAACGTCTGGGTCACCAGCGGCGGCGGCAACGACTGGCGCAATGTGTCCGCGCGACTGCCCGACCAGTGGGTGAGCCGGGTGGTGGCCTCCGCGCATTTCACCAAACGCGCCTATCTAAGCCTGAACGCCTACCGCAGCGACGACGCCACCGCGATGGTCTACGTCACCGATGATCTGGGCGCGAGCTGGCGCTCGATCGCCAGCAACCTGCCGGCCGAAGCGGTCAACGTGATCCGTGAAGACCCGGTCAACCCGGACCTGCTCTACGTGGGCAGCGATCGTGGTGTCTATATCTCGCTTGACCGCGGCGGGCATTGGCAGGCCTTCGACGCCGGCCTGCCGAACGTGCCGGTGCACGATTTGATCGTGCATCCACGCGATCGTGAACTGGTCGCCGCCACCCACGGCCGTAGCGTCTGGGTGGCCGACGTGCTGCCACTGCAGGAACTCAGCGCCAAGGTGCAGGCCGAGGCGGCGCATTTGTTTTACGTCGATGAGATCGAAGCCAGTCGCGACTGGCGGAGCCGCGCCTCGCGCTGGTTCGATGAGCGCCCCGACCTGCCCGAGCGCACGATCAGCTACTGGGCCGCAGCCGATGGGGAAGGCAAGCTCAGCATCCTCGACGCCGACCAGCGCCCGCTGCAGACCATGACGGTTGCGGCGCGACACGGGCTCAACACGTTCAAGTGGGATTTGCTGGTCGAACCTACCCTGGCCGTGGCCGCCGAAACCGCCGCCAACGCGGCAGCGGCGGTTAAGCCTGCGGCA
>JBGSKT010000698.1:0-1789 GCA_041741075.1 Lysobacterales bacterium | reverse complement strand
GGCAGCGGTCAGCGCGAGCACGGCAAGCATCGCGATCCGGATCGGGTCGGAGCGGCGACGCGGGCGGCGGCGCGCCCATGGGGCAAACGCACCGATCAAGCCATTCTGCCGTTTGCGCATGGTCTTGCTCCTGGTTTCGATAGCGGTCCGCGCCAGTTCGCTCGCCGCGGGCCGATTGTGCCAGCGTTGGCTCTAACAATGTTTACAGCCCGAGACGCGGACCCGGTGTTAGCTTGGCCGACCCCCGATCGGATTTCCCGAAACGCAATGGACCCGGCGCTCACTGCCCTGACCCAACGCTATCTCGTCACACTTCCCGAGAAGCGTGCCGAGCTGCTGCGGGTCTACCAGGCGAGCCAGGTGCCGGGTGAGGTTACCGTCAATCGGGTGCTGCTGCAGGGTCTGCTCGATCGGCTGTCCGGTTCGGCCGGAGCCTATGGCTTCAGCGCACTGGGCGAAGCCGCCCGCGCCGCCTGCGCGCAGATCGAGGCCGATCACAACCTGCTGGTGCCGACCGCGATGGATGGCGCGCGCATCCGCCGCTTTGCGCAGGTCATGGATCGGGTGCTGGCCTGCTTCGACGCGATCCTGGCCGAACCGCCGAATCCGCCGCCGGCCTGAGCCAATCTTCGCTGGCCAGTGGTGCAGACCACCGCGTCCGCGCGTATGGCTTGGCTATTTCCTTCGCGCCCGCGGTGCCCGCCACCGTTCCAGGCGGTCTCGTGATCGCCACTTGATAACGGTTTTGGCGACACTCAAAACGCCGGCCATGCTGCGCGTTGTTCGCGGGCCTATGGTGCAAGCGAGTGCGATGGATAATTTGACTTTGCTTGCACGTTTTCTAATAAGCATGGAAAATGTAACCTGTTGTTGGACCCACCCGGAGCGCATCATGCAGAGCATGACCCTTGAGCAATTGCGCGTCGCCCAAAACACCGGCGGCGTCTCGGGCGTGACCTTGAAAGGACAGGGCGGGGTGTTCCTTGTCCAGATCGCCACCCGCAACGGTCCCGGTGCGGTGCTGTCGAAAGCCCGCAGCAGCGAACCGCGCCGCTTTGGCAATCCGATCGCCGCCCTGTCGCTGTTGCGTAATCTGGGGATCACCGTCGGTGTGTTCGACGCCAGCGACTGGAACCCCGCTGAACGGGTGGTCAATAGCCGCGACGACGCCCGGGCCCAAGTGCTGCGCAAGGCGCACGAAGCCGGCGCTTATGTGAAGTGGCTTGCTGGCGAGATTCAGGCAGCCCTAGACGATCCTCGGCCGAGCACCCCGCACGATCAGGTCATGGCCGAAGTGGACACCGAACTTGCCGCCTTGCCCAAACCAAGGCGCGCATGACCGCCAAGCCCTACCGCGTGGTATGGCGGCCGATGGCAGAAGCAGACCTGCTCGCCATCGTGCGCTCCATCGGCACCGACAACCCGACCAGAGCCAGGAGCTTCGGCCGGCAACTGCGCGACCAGACCCAGCGACTGGCACAACATCCAGCGCTCGGTCGCCACGGGCGGCCGGGCTTGCCCGACTGGCTGCGCGAACTGGTCGTGCATCCGAACTACATCGTGTTTTATCGTGTGCTGGCCGAGGCCCGCAGCGTCGAGATATTGCGAGTGAAACACGCGGCGCAACAAACGCCGTGACCACCCCGCCCCCACTGCACACGGAGCCGCAATGACCACAATCCGACTGATTGGCGCACCTACCGACATCGGCGCCGGCCACCGTGGGGCCTCGATGGGCCCGGAGGCGTTGCGCGTCGCCGGCCTGACCGAGGCGTTGCGCGGGCGCGGC
>JBGSKT010000697.1:0-1531 GCA_041741075.1 Lysobacterales bacterium | reverse complement strand
GGCGACCTCGTCTTCGATTTCGCCCAGGCGGCGGGACGCAGCACCGATCGCGGTTTCGATTTCGCGCAGGGCCTGGCTGGCCAGCGCCTGCTCACCCTTGCGCTGTTCGCGACCGCGGGTCTCGGCGGCGATGGCGGCCTGGATCGCTGCCAGCTTCTTCAGGGTGGCCGCTTCGTCGGCGTCAGCCGCGCGCAGCGGTGGGCCGAGCAGGGCGAATCCCAAGGCAAGCAACCCGAAGCAGCGCAGGACCCGCCGGCACCGTGCAACGACCGGCAACGCCACCGCCATCAGTCCGGTCGCTCGATCAGATTGCGCCCGGTCATTTCCGCCGGCTTGGCGATCCCGAGCAGGGCCAGCACGGTCGGTGCCAGGTCCTGCAGGGCACCGCCCGCCGCCAGCTTGGCCGGACGCCCGCAATAGACCAGGGGCACCGGACCGGTGGTGTGCTGGGTATGCGGCGCGCCGGTGAGTGGATCGCGCATCAGCTCCAGATTGCCGTGATCGGCGGTGACCAGCATGGCACCGCCGCTGGCAGCGATCGCCGCGCGGATATCGCCGAGCGCTCGGTCCACCGCCTCGACCGCCTGGACCGCCGCAGCAAATATTCCAGTATGCCCGACCATGTCCGGATTGGCGATATTGCACACGATCAGATCGTAGTGCCGCGAGCGGATCGCCGTGCACAGCTTTTCACTCAGTTCGGGCAGGCTCATCTCCGGCTGCAGATCATAGGTCGCAACCTGGGGCGAGGGCACCAGGATGCGATCTTCGCCAGGAAAGGGCTGCTCGCGGCCGCCGTTGAGGAAGAAGGTGACATGCGCGTATTTTTCGGTCTCGGCAATGCGCAACTGGCGCTTGCCGGCCGCGGCCAGTACCTCGGGCAGGGTGTTCCGCAACGATTGCGGCGCGTAGGCGACTGCGCTCACCGGCAGGTCGGCGGCATATTCGGTCAGGGTGACGAAGGCGCCGAGCGTGATCGCACGCGGCCGCGTGAAGCCATCGAAATCGGGCAGCACCAGGGCCTGGCTCAATTCGCGGGCACGGTCGGCGCGGAAGTTCATGAACAGCACGCTGTCGCCATCTTCGACCCGGCAACCGGGGCCGATCACCGTCGGCGCCACGAACTCGTCGTTCTCGCCGCGGGCGTAGGCCGTGTCCAGTGCGTCCAGCGCGGTACCGGCTTGGAAGCCGGCCACGGCCTCGGTGATCGCAAGGTAAGCCGGCTCGACCCGCGGCCAGCGCTGGTCGCGGTCCATCGCGTAGTAACGGCCGCTGACCGTGGCGATCCGGACCTGCGCATGTTGATCGCACACCGACTGCAAGCGTTCCAGCGAGGCGCGCGCGCTCTGCGGTGGGGTATCACGACCATCGAGAAAGGCGTGCACCGCGATCCGTTCCACCCCGGCGGCCACCGCCGCCTGCAACAGGGCGAGAATCTGGTCTTCGTGGCTGTGCACGCCACCGGGCGAGAGCAGGCCGAGCATGTGCAGGGTGTGGCCGGCGCTGGCCCGCGCAAACGCCAGCGCCAGCG
>JBGSKT010000696.1:0-2205 GCA_041741075.1 Lysobacterales bacterium | reverse complement strand
GTCGCCAGCAAACCGGCCGCCGCCTCAGGCGCAGCGGTGATCGGAGGAAGCGCCGTCGGCGGCGGCCTCGCGAGCAAGGGCTTGGCCGGTATCCTCGGCATGAGTGGCGTGATCGGAAGCTCGATGGCCGGCGGCGCGATCGCGGCGCATCTCACCCGCAGATATCTGCTGGTGTTTGCCGACACTCTGGAAGAACGCAGCGCGATCCTGCACCGCTACAACATTTATATGATCGTGACGATGAGTCTGATGCTGGTGACATTCATCGTCGCATGGTGTGTACCGAGCCTGGCGTGGACGATAGTGGCTGCCGTGCTGACCGAGCTGGCATCGCTCTGGACGCTGCTCGACATCCGGCGTGTGCTGCTGCCGATGATGCGTCGCGACGCCGCACGCGATCCCGCTGGCGCGAAAGGCCGCTACAACGCCTACAACTACAGCTATGGCCCGGTCGCGATCGTGGTAACGGGCGTGATGTATGTCGCCGTCATGCCCGTGTTTTACTTCGGATTCCATTACGGCCCGCAAGGGTCTGCTACTGCGATCAGAATGCTGCTCGAAAGGATTTCAGGTTGAATATGGCCACGCCTATCGATGCACTGGTCCAGCAGGAACTACCGGCCGCGCGCACTGGCGACCGGGCGGCCTACGGCAGGATCGTGATGGCCTGCCAGAACACCGTGACGGCAGTGGCGCTGGCGATCACCCGTGATGTGCCGACGAGCGAAGACATCGCGCAGGAAGCCTTTCTCAGCGCTTGGCAACATCTGAAACGGCTGCAGAACCCGAACAGTTTCCTGCCTTGGCTGCGCCAGATCACCCGCAACCTCGCGCGCGAACACCTGCGTGCAAGCCGACATCGGCCACTCGATGGGCCTGGCGCAGACATCGCGATCGAGCTCGCTGCGGACCCGTCGCCCACGCCAATGCAGCAACTCGTGGCGGACGAGCGTGAAATGGCTGCGGCGGATCTGATTTCGGCGCTGCCCGAAGACAGCCGCGAAGTCTTGTTGCTGTTCTATCGCGAAGGGCAAAGCTCGCAGCAAGTGGCGCTGTTGCTTGGGCTGTCCGATGCTGCCGTACGCAAGCGTCTGTCGCGGGCGCGGGCGACCCTCCGTGATGATCTGCTGGCGCGCTTCGGTGAATTCGCCGCCAGCACGGCGCCGGGCGCCGCATTCACCGGGGTCATCGCCACTGCACTGAGCATCGCCAGCCCACCCGCTGCGGCCAAGGGCATTCTCACCGTTGCGGCGGCTGGCGGCGCCAAAACCATTGGCAAGATCCTGCTTGGCGCCGCAGGCAGTATTGGCATCGCGATGATCGGCGCGTTCGCCGGGATCTGGCTCGGCCTGCGCAAGCAATTGAAAGGCGCGATCGACCAGGAGGAGCGCCAGGGCCTGGTCCGCAGCGCGGCGATCAACGGCATGGCATCGGTGCTGTTCGTGAGCTGCGCCGTGCTGTTGGCACGCTTCGACGACGGCTGGCTGCTGCCGATCCTGGCGATGGTGCTGTTCATGACCGTGATTTTCCATCAGACGATCGTGGTTCAGCCTCGGGTGCTGGCGCGACGCCATGCACTGGAAGCACAGCGCAATCCGGCGCTGGCGGCGAAGATGCGCCGCCGCGAACGTATCCAGTGCTGGCTCGGCGCGAGCGTTGGCCTGCTCTTCGGCCTTGGCGGCATGATCGCCGGATTGTTGTCGTCCGGCAGGCTTTGAGCGCGGTTCGCATGGCGAGTCGCAACCCCTGCGAACACGTGCGGTTATCCTTGCACGCATGTTCGAACGTATCGCCCGCGCATTTTCGATCCTCGGCCACCCGCTGCTGGTGCTGCCGGCCGCAGTCTTGCTGCCCATCGCAATGCGCAACAACGATCCACGCATGCTCGCGACCGTTGCCCTGGGTTTCATGGCATTCGCCATCGCCCTGCTCGGCTGGTCCTGGCTGAAGGTCCGCCGTGGACACTGGGCACATATCGATGCCAGCCGGCAATCGGAACGGCGTACGCTGAATCGTCTGCTTCTGGTCGCCATCGTCGTTGGCGCGGCGCTCGCGTGGATCAAGTTGCCGGTACCGGATGTCGCATTGGCGCTGGCGTTGTCCGCAGGCATCGTCGCGCTGGCGATGCTCGGCGCACGCTGGTGCAAGCTGTCGCTGCACATCGCCTTTGCCATCTATGCCGCAGGCCTGCTCTGGCCGTTCGGC
>JBGSKT010000695.1:0-1676 GCA_041741075.1 Lysobacterales bacterium | reverse complement strand
GCGCCGATGCGGATCTGGCCACTGGCTGGCGGCAGCGCGCCGGGATCGTTGATTGCCAGGCCGCTGTCGTTCGGCAAGCGGATAAAGGTTATGCCGGTGACTGCCGACCACGACGCCAGTGCCTGGCTGATCTGTGGTTCCAGCGAAGCCAGAGTGCGCGGCGCAAAGCCGGCACCGGGGGCGATTTCAACTTGCAGGGTAGCTACGCTGCTACCCGGGCAGGCATCCGCGCAAAAGCCGGCGCTGCCCGGCGTGCCGGCAGGAATCAGGCTCCAGAACACGGTGCCGCCGGGCGTGGAAGCGTGGTTGTCGGCCCACTTCAGGTACAGGGTTTCGCCGTTCTGGTCGAACGGGAATACCTCAAATGCAGGCGCTACGCCCGCGACCAGCAGGCCGGCCAGCCACAGACCCGCGGCGCGCCCGCGGCGCCGTGATCGAACCGGTTGTTCCGGACCGTCGACCGCAAACAGCCGCCAGCTCGACGGTGAGTCGTTCAAGGCATAGCCCCGGGCATCGCCAGGGCCACGTGGATGCCTGTACATGGTTCCTCCTCCCCGATCCCGCATGACCGTCTGCGGCCAGGCAGGGTAATCGGTCGCGCCAGCCAAGCCGAGTGTAGTCATTCCCTCCACCCGCAGGCGCCGCCACTCCAAACTTTGGGAGCGACAGCAGGTCGCGACGATGTTGCGTTGCTGCGGGTGGTCCGGGGCTACTCGGGGCTGCTTTCCGGAGCTTGTGATGTCTTCGCGGGGCTGTTGCGGAAGGATACCATTGCATCAACCGGTCTGCACCGCGGCAAGCAGACGGCCAGCGAATTCGGAGAACATGTTGCGAATGCTTGTCGCCGGTGAGAGTGCCCGGTGGCTGTCCGCTCCAGTCGGAGTAAGCTCCAGCGCTGCAGCGCTGTAGAGCTGACGTTCGACCAGGCGCTCGCAGAGGATCTGATACCTGCGCGCATAGGAGGCGTCGCGAAATTCCTCGAAAACCGGGAAGTGGGGTTCATCACAGCGCACAGATCGCATGGACGCTTCGCATTCTTCGAGAAGCATCAGCCACGCCAGAAATGGCGGACGTGGATCCGATTGAATCGCCGGGTTGAGGAGTGCGCGGGAATATTCCTTTACCTCGCTTCGGTTCCGCACTATGCCGCCGTAGGCGCCGTGGTGATGTGCGACCCACAGATCGGCGGCAGATCCGATGACTTCCTCACTGCGATTGTTGAGGTTGTTTCCAAATGAACCAACCTGCGACTTGAACTCGAAAACACCCAGCAGTCGCTTTTCATGGATGACCAGCACATCCCAGTTCTTGGTCGCACGAAAAAAGCCCGGGAGTATCACCTGTGACTTGCGTACATGAACAGTGTCACCAGCAAGGCCGCAATGGGCTGCCACGGCACGAACGAGCTCGATGAAGCCGTCCATGTTCTTGCCGCCGACCACCGCGGCGCGGCCATCTACTGGTGTCGAATCAACGACGCTACCGCTGCGTGAGTGCCAAAAGGTATGCACCGCCTGTTGGGTGAGTTCATTGAATGACCTGATTAGCCCCGAATCTCAGCCAGGGAACCCAAGGACCGTTCGTGCTGAGCGTAGCTCGCGTAGCGGGCGAAGTCGAAGCACCCCTCGGGACCCTTCGACTTCGCGCCTACGGCGCTACGCTCAGGGCGAACGGGT
>JBGSKT010000694.1:0-4250 GCA_041741075.1 Lysobacterales bacterium | reverse complement strand
CCGCGGGCCAGGGCCGCGACCATCGCCTTGTGCTCCTTGGCCTTCTTGGTCTGCGGGCGGATCACCATGAAGTACATCAGGGCAAAAATGAATACCAGCGGCAGCAGGCCGGACAACAGGTTGTCGGCCGGGGCGGCTGCGGAAACTTTGGCCGCGGCGCAGTCGGCACCACACTCGGCGGTTGCCGAGGCAGCGGACGATGGCGAGCTGACCGAGGTGATTCTTGTCGCGATCGCGGCCGGCGAACGCAGCCTGTCCGAGGTGCAGCGCGAGATCGCGGTGGGTGAGGCGGTGGTGTTGTCCGGTTTTGAGGTCGATCCGGAACAACTGATCGCGAAAGGAGACGCGGAAATCGCCCGGGTGCTGATCGAACTGCGCGAGCGCGAACCCGCCGATTGATTCCGGCCAACGCGTCCGCGTGCTTGCGGCCTGGCGCTGGATTTGGCAGGTGCCGGTCCATTCCTTGTGGAACTGGCTCGCGTTGGACTTGCTGTCCTCTCCGTCTCACCCTTCCGTCGCCCCGGCGCAAGCCGGGGTCCAGCGCTCAACTGTTCCGCCGCATCCAGCACTGGGCCCCGGCGTTCGCCGGGGCGACGGTGGTTTCTGTCTTCTGGACCGGATGCGCGGTACTTACCCACCCTTCCGTCGCCCCGGCGCAAGCCGGGGTCCAGCGCTCAACTGTTCCGCCGCATCCAGCACTGGGCCCCGGCGTTCGCCGGGGCGACGGTGGTTTCTGTCTTCTGTCTTCTGTCCTCCGGAACTGGCATAATCCTCGGCCTTTTCCCTGCCCGGCTCCGACCGGGCCCCAACTGGTGAAATCATCATGAGTCTGTTCTTTGCTGACGCCTACGCCCAGGCGGCGGGGGCAGCCGCCCCGGCCGACAACCTGTTGTCCGGCCTGCTGCCGCTGGTATTCATTTTTGCCCTGATGTACTTCATGGTGATCCGCCCGCAGACCAAGAAGGCCAAGGAGCACAAGGCGATGGTCGCGGCCCTGGCCCGCGGCGACGAGGTGATTACCTCGGGCGGTATCGCCGGGCGCATCACCGAGATCGGCGATGCCTTCGTGACCGTTGAAATCGCCAGCGCTACCCTTATCAAGGTGCAGCGTCATGCGATCACCGTGGTGTTGCCCAAGGGCACGCTCAAAGCCATTTGACCTGTGGCACCCGCGCGGCCGGTTGCCTGCGTCAGGCGCTGTAAACCGATAAAGGTGACATCTTGCTGGACTTTTGCCCCATCTGCTTCGTTGCGCAAGGGGTTACATAGTCGGACTATGCGCCCCCTTACGCGCCTCGCAGATGGGGCAAAATCCTTCGCGATCTGTCACCTTTACCGATTTACAACGCCTTACCGAGGGATTTGCAATGCTGGATTCTCCCCGCTGGAAAAAGATTCTGATCGCGCTGGTATTGCTGTTGGCACTGGTCTACGCGGCCCCCAACGGGTTTCCGCAGGACCCGGCCGTGCAGATCGCCGGTAGCCGCAATGCGCTCATCGATGCCGCGTTCAAGGAACGGGTGCAGGGCGTGCTGGAGAAGGAAAAGATCGCCTTCAAGCAGATCGACCTGACCGACCAGCGCCTGCTGGTGCGCCTGCTCGATGGGGAAGGCCAGAACCGCGCCAAGGATGCGCTGGAAGCCGCGCTCAATCCGGATCCGGACAGTCCCGGCTACACGGTCGCGCTCAATCTGGCCTCGACCGTGCCCGGCTGGTTGCAGGCGATCGGCGCCCGCCCGATGGCCAAGGGCCTGGACCTGCAAGGAGGCGTGCACTTCCTGATGGAGGTCTCCGAATCCGATATCGGCGCCCAGTTCGAACAACGCCTGTCCGAGGAAATCGCCCAGCTGCTGCGCAGCCAGAGCATCCGGGGTGTGGTTGCACGCGGGGTCGCCGGTCCGGTCGCCACCCTGCGCAGCGCCGAAGATCGCGACCAGGTGGCCGGTCTGCTCAGTGGTCGCTACCCCGGGGTCAGCTTCATGATCGGTGTCGCCACCGGCGAAAATGCCTTCCCGCTGGTCGGCACGATTACCCAGCAGGCCACCGCCGACGCCATTGGCGCGGCAATCGACCAGAATCTGAGCACGCTGCGCGAACGCATCAACTCGCTCGGCGTGGCCGAGCCGGTGATCCAGCGTCAGGGCATTGCGCGCATCGCGGTCGATCTGCCCGGCGTGCAGGACACCGCCGACGCGATCAATCTGATGGGTTCTACCGCCAGCCTGGAATACCACGCAGTCGATGAAAGCGCCCGCGGCAGCACGGTCGCTCCGGCCGGTTCCAAGGTCTATCTCGATCGTTCCGGCAATCCGGTGGTGCTGATCAAGCGGGTGATCGCTTCCGGTGATCAATTGATCAATGCCACCTCGGTCATCGACCCGCAAAGCGGCACCCCGGCGGTGTCGGTCACCCTGAACGCCGCTGGCGCACGCAAGATGCTCGACTTCACCCAGGACAATGTCGGCAATGGCATGGCCGTGGTGCTGATCAACAAGCAGCCGGTGACGCGTATGGTCGCGGGCAAACCGGTGCGCAAGTTCATCACCAAGGAAGAAGTGATCAGCGTTGCCAGCATCCGCGGCGTGTTCGGGGCCCAGTTCCAGACCACCGGGCTCGACTCGATGGAAGAAGCCAGCAACCTGGCGCGGTCGCTGAAATCGGGTTCGCTGACCGCGCCGCTCAGCGTCGCCGAACAGCGCGTGATCGGACCGAGCCTGGGCGCCGACAATATCAAGAGCGGCATGCGCGCGGTGCTGATCGGCTTCGTCGCGGTGATCCTGTTCACCCTGTTCTATTACCGGATTTTCGGCATTTTCGGCGTGCTCGGTCTGTTCGCCAACATGGCCCTGCTGCTGGCCGCGCTGTCGGTGTTCGGCGCCACCCTGACCATGCCCGGCATCGCCGGACTGGTGCTCACGCTCGGCATGGCGATCGACGCCAATGTGCTGATCAATGAACGCATCAAGGAGGAACTGCGCTCGGGCAATTCGCCGGGGGCCAGCATCCTGTCCGGCTACGAGAAAGCCTGGTCGACCATTTTCGACGCCAACATCACCACCCTGATCGCCGGTATCGCGCTGTTCGCGTTCGGTTCCGGCCCGATCCGGGGCTTCGCCCTGGTGTTGTCGACCGGCATTCTGACGACCATGTTCAGCGCCGTTTTCGTCACTCGGGTGATGGTCAGCGCGGTCTATGGCGGCGGCCACAAAATCCACAAGCTGTCCATTTAGGGCGCGGAGCAAAAATCTCATGGAACTATTCAATCCCAATGCCAAGATCGACTTCATGCGCATGGGCCGGGTCACCATCGTGGTGTCTCTGGTACTGCTGCTGATCGCGCTGGCATCGCTTGCCACCCGCGGGCTGAACCTTGCTCTGGATTTCACCGGGGGCACCCTGATCGAGGTGAATTTCACCCAGGCGACCGACACCGGTAGCGTGCGCCGTGCCTTGCAGGCCGGCGGCTTCGAGCAAAGTGTGGTGCAGTCGCTGGGCAATCCGCGCGACTACGCGGTGCGGCTGGCGCCGGAAGTGGGCGCGCTGCAGCCGGATAGCGATGGCGGGGTGCAGCGGACGCTGGAGGAGCGCATCCAGGCGGCGCTGCTGCCGGTCGGGGCGGTGCAGGTCAAGCCGGCCGAGTATGTCGGTCCGCAAGTCGGCCGCGAACTGGTCAACCAGGGCATGATCGCTGTGCTGGTGGTCGCACTCGGCATCATGGCCTACGTCTGGCTGCGTTTCGAGACCTGGAAGTTCGGTCTGGCCGCGGTTGCCTGCGACCTGCACGACGTGCTGATCGTGGTCGGCTGCTTCTCGCTGTTCCAGTGGGAATTCGACCTGACCGTGCTGGCCGCGATCCTGGCCATCGTCGGTTATTCGATCAACGACACCATCGTGGTGTTCGACCGCATCCGCGAGACCTTCCGCTCGGCGCACAAGATGAGCACGGAAGAAGTCTTGAACAAGGCGATCAACACCACCCTGTCCAGAACCACGGTGACCGCCCTGACCACGTTCCTGACCGTAGTCGCGTTGTTCTTCCTCGGCGGGCCTGCGGTACACAATTTCGCGCTGGCGCTGATCATCGGTATCGCGCTCGGCACGCTGTCGTCGATTTTCTTCGCCAGCCCATTGCTGCGACTGGCGCGGACCACCAAACACGACCTGCTGCCGCGGGCGCGCGACGACCTGGCGCTTGATCGGCGGCCGTGATTACCGCCCCCCGGCGCCCGCGCCCGACCTCACCTGCGGCC
>JBGSKT010000693.1:0-8095 GCA_041741075.1 Lysobacterales bacterium | reverse complement strand
GTAACCGTCCGCCACAGCCCATCTATTCGCGAGTCTGGGGCGGTGCTGAACTGGCTTTGGTCTTGTTCGGTGGGGTCCAGGTATGCGGGAGCAGGGTGTGGATGTTTTTGTCGAGGGTGGTGGGCAGGCGCTTGAGTACGTCTTCGAGATAGACGCGCGGGTTATGGCCGTTGGCCTTGGCGCTCTCGATCAGGGTGTAGAAGACGCCGGCGGCCTGGCCGCCACGTTCGCTGCCGGCGAACAGCCAGTTCTTGCGGCCGATGGCGACCACGCGCAGGGCGCGTTCGGCGGCGTTGTTGTCGATCACGCACTGGCCGTGATCGAGGTAGCGGGTGAATGCCTGCCAATGGTTCTGGACATAGCCGATGGCGGCCATGGTTGGGGTGTTGGGCAGCAGTTGCTGTTGTTCGGTTTTGAGGAACTCGGCCAGTTCGTCGAGTTTGGGTTTGGCGTGTTCGGCGCGCCAGCGTTGGCGTTGGTCGTGGTCGAGACGGGCTTCGCTGGCGGTGCGCTCGATGTCGAACAGGGCGTTGATGCGATCGAGCGCGCCGCTCGCGGTCGGGGTGTTGCCGTGTTTGGCGACATCAAAGAACTTGCGCCGGGCATGCGCCCAGCAGCCGACCTCGCGGATCTGCGGGGATTGCGCGAACAGCCCGTCGTAGTTACTGGCGGCATCCGATTGCAGGTAGACCGGGCGCTCGGGACTGCCGAATCCGGCCAGTCGATCGCGCACGTGCTGGCCGCGCTTGTCGAGCGTGAAGTCGTAGTAGATCAGTTTGACCTCGGTGCCGACGTAGGCCCAGGCGCGCGCCTTGAGGGTCTTGCCCGGCGCCTGCAGCGGCAGCACGGTTTCATCCACATGCAGCACGCGATCGGCCTTGAGCGCGGCCAGCACGGCGGCGGCGAGCGGCGCCAGCCAGTTGGCACAGGCGAGCACGGCATCGCTCAGGGTTTGCTTGGCCAGGTCCACACCGCCATCGCGATGGTAGATCTCGCCGATCCGGTGCAGCGGCAGGTGGTCGTCGAACTTGCGGATCGCAATGTCGGCCAGCACGCTCTCATCGAGCAAGCCGCCGTCGATGACCCGCGCCGGCAGCGCGGCGATTCGCACGCCTTGTTCGGGCAGCTTGCGGTCGGCGTACTTCGGGCGCACCGTGCGGCGGATAAAGAAGTGCCCCGGCTTGACCGCCAGGCGCTCGCTGATCTCTTCGCCGATGCGCAGCAATGGCGCGCCATCGGCGGCCAGCTTCTGGTCTTCCGGCAGATCGAGCACGGTCTCTTCGACCGGCAGGTTCGGCGGCAGGGTAACGCGCGGTTCGGCTTTCGGTTCGCGGCTGGCCTTGCGCACCGGCGCGGTCGGCGCGGCGCGCTGCTCGACCGCGGTCGGCGTGCCGTACAGATCGCCCATCAGCGCCGATAGCGCCTCGGACTTCTGGCCGAACCGAAACCGTTGGAGCATCGCCAACTGGAAGGTCAGTTTCTCGACCAGGGCAGACAGCCGCGTTACTTCCGACTGTAGTCGCGCGTTCTCGCGGCGCAGCGCAAGCTCGGCCACTTCGCCCTGGAGTGGCTCGAAATCACTGCGGAAATGGACGGCTGCGGACATGCGAAAAGTATCCAGCAAAGCCAGATAAAAGGCAATACTATCAATGCGTTATATCACCTTTATTGACCCATCACGCAACCCGCTTGGCGACCACTGGCTGCAAGCGTCGCACCGACAAATCGATCCCTTCCAACAACAGCCCCAACTCCACCCCATCGAGCGCGGCCTTCCCCGGCAACACGAACCGCCCACGCGCCAGACGCTGATAACACAGCCAGAACCCGTGCCGGTCGTAACGCAAAATCTTGACCTTGTCCAAACCGCGATTGAAGAACACGAACACGTCGCTGAACACCGATGCCCCGACCACCGCCTGCGCGCGCAGGCTCAAGCCATCCAGCCCCAAACGAAAATCCACCGGCGCCAGACTCACCCGCACCACCGAAGACCCCGCCAGCACCGGCATCATCGCCGCACCACAAACGTAGGCAACGGCCCCAACAACATCCGCACCAACCGCCGTCGCCACGCCACCGCCGTCGGATAGCAAATCCCCGACCACCGACAGTACCCCGCCAGCGACATACCACTCGCCCGCCAATCCGCCAACCGCAGCATCCACACCACCGACCCGCACCGTTCCCGCTTCATCATCCACTCCGTCCGTAGCAACCAGCGCCCATCAAACCTCAACGCGGTGCAACCGAATAGATGGGCTGTGGCGGACGCTTACGATGCAGCACGCTGTGGATGCGGTTCTTGAGCGTGATCGATTGCCGGGTCAGGGCCGAGCGGCGCGACGCCAGCGACCGTTCGCCACGGGTTTTGGCGTCGGGAATCCACACCGATGGCAGGTACTTGCAACGCAGCAATTGCGCCAACACCAGCGCATCGACCTTGTCGGTCTTGATGCTGGCCGCAGCGATCATCTTGGTGCGCATCGGATTGCCGCGCTCTCGAAGCGTGGGGATGTTCGACCTGTTCCCAATTCGACCCACGACATCCAGAACTCCCAGCCGGAAGCGGTCATCAAAGCAATCTTGGAGGTACTAAAGGACGCGCAAGCGTCGAAGGAGCACGTCCTGCCAGCGAAGCAGTGATGAACCGTCAGAGGAAGGCGTGGCCCTCGCGGCCGCGTTAGCAATTCTGGCAACCAAGGGCAGGATCTCACTGCGTGCGCCCCGCGTGCGGGGATGCGAGGCCAGGTTCCCCATGTGAGCGGGGAACCTGGCGAAGCTGCTGGTCGCCGAACGAGACAGGCGGGATCGTCTGATATTCTCCGACCCAGCCATGACATTGGCCGCGCGGCCAATAACCGCGAACGCTTCGGGCGTCTGGAGAGGGTTGTGGCTTCCCCTTCCCCCCCCTCAATCCCGGACAGGGGACTCATCGACGTGCCCGGTACGCAGACCATGCGCCAGATCCTCGATCCCGATGTGCTGCGCCGCCAGGTGCTGCAGTTCCTGCAGGCGGCCCAGCATGGCGATGTGTCGACCGAGTGGCTGCGCGGCTACCTGACCGCCATCTTTCACGCCGGCGTAATCAGCCAGGACGAGTGTCGGCGGATGATCGCTGGTGAGCGGGAACCGTTTGAGCTGACGCCACTGGATGCGATGGATGATGCTGGGACCGGGGACAAGCGGATGACCCGGCGCGTCATCCTGGTGGATCCTTTGCTTTGTGTAGACATTTGTGTATGCTTGCCGCATGAAG
The DNA here is from genome assembly GCA_041741075.1 of Lysobacterales bacterium. Taxonomy (GTDB): domain Bacteria; phylum Pseudomonadota; class Gammaproteobacteria; order Xanthomonadales; family Ahniellaceae; genus 0-14-3-00-62-12. The sequence goes on along the minus strand of JBGSKT010000693.1, from coordinate 4,836 downwards.
ATCGCGGGCTTCGCCTGGGATAGCGGCAACTGGCCGAAGTGCGGCAAGCACGGCGTGTCCCGCCAAGAAATCGAACAGGTGTTGCTGGGCAGGCCGGCCGTGATGGCCGACCCGCATCCCGACGAGCCGCGTATGCGTGCCATCGGGCAAACCGAGGACGGGCGCTAGGTCTTCCTAGTGTTCATGCTCCGGAAGATCGACGGCCAGACCTGGCTTCGGCCCATCAGCGCCCGCTACATGCACCGGAAGGAGGTCGAGCACTATGAACGCCAAATCTAAGCCCATGCCATCGTTGCCCAGTGACGCGGCAGCGGAGAGGTTCGTGGCCACGGCCGACCTGTCCACCTACGATCTCTCCGGTTTCAAGCCGATGCGTTTCGAGATCGAGCCGAAGGCGGCTGCGCTGCACATGCGCCTGCCTGTGTCCCTGCTTGATGCCCTGAAGGCCAAGGCCAAGGCCAATGGCATCCCGTACACGCGGTACGTCCGGATGCTGTTGGAAAGCGACGTGGCCCGTTCTCGCTGACCGCGCAAGACCCGGAGGGATCGGGTTGCTGCGCGGTCAGGGTGAGACTCCGATACGCCTACTGGTTCGCCCGCTCTACCTGAGCCGGTAGCGCGTTCCACGACACGTTGTCCAACGTGGTTTGGATCGAGGCGGGTGAATCTTCGACGGTGTCTCGCCGTGGGCGCGGTGCGCGGTGGAACCTTGCGCCGAGTCAAAGGGAAATCCGGTGATTCGGTGTACATTGCGCCGTACCGTACCGAGCCGGGTGGCGCGGCAGGCGAAAGCGACCGGGCCGGTGCGAATGCAAGAATCCTGGAACCGATCCTGGACCCGACTATGGACCAGTACAGCGAATCGTTGCAGGCCGTTGCCAGCGACTTCCGCTACAAAGCATTCATCAGCTACAGCTGGGCCGACAAGACCTGGGCTGCGTGGTTGCATCGCGTGCTGGAGGCATACCGCCCGCCCAAAGGAATGAACGTCGCGGCGCGGCCGCTGTGTCCGATCTTCAAGGACCGCGAGGAAGAAGCCGCTGGCGCGTCGATTGGCGCCTCGATCGAGGCCGCGCTGGGTGCATCGGAATTCCTGATTGTGTTGTGCTCGCCGCGCGCAGCCGCTTCGCCCTGGGTCAATCACGAAATCGCCTGGTTCAAGATCCATCGCGATCCGAACAAAATCCTCGCTTTGATTGTCGGTGGCGAACCTGGCTCCTCGCAGACCCCGGCCGACGCGGCAGATGCGTGTTTTCCGGCGACCTTGCTGCATCAGGTCAACGCTGATCTGCTGGCGACCGAGGTGCTCGCAGACGCACCGCTGGCAGCAGATGCGCGCGCCCAAGGCGATGGCAAACGACTCGCCAAACTCAAAATCGCTGCGGCGATGATGAGGGTCGGCCTTGATGCCCTGGTGCAACGCGACGACCGCCGCCGCGCTGCGCGCCGGCGGCTGCTGCTGGCCGGACTCATGGCGCTGTCCACGGTGCTTGCCGGCCTGTCGATCTTCGCGTTCAACCAGCGCGACGCGGCGCTGCACGCACGCAATCAGGCGGTCGCCTCGAAACAGGAGGCCGAGTTCCAGCGCGACGAAGCGCAAGGTCTGGTCGAGTTCATGCTGACCGATCTGCGCCAGCGTCTCGATGCGGTCGGGCGGCTCGATGTGCTTGGCGCCGTCGCCAATCGCCTCAACGAAAGCTATGCCAAGCAGGATCTCGCCACGCTCGATCCCGACGCGCTCGGCCGCCGTGCTCGGGTGCTGCTGTTGCTGGGTGAAATTGACACGACGCGCGGCCTGCTCGACCCCGCGCTGGCGCAATACCAGCGGGCGGCAGCATCTACCGCCGAACTCCTGCGCCGCGACCCGGACAATCAACAGCGCATATTCGATCATGCGCAGTCGGTGTACTGGGTTGGCGACATCGCCTGGAAACGCGGCGACATCGCGACTGCCACCGAGCAGTGGACGCAGTACCGTGATTTTGGTGCACGCCTGGCCGCGCTCGACCCGCACCGGGACGCGTGGCAGACCGAGCTTGGCTACGGCCATCGCAACCTAGGCGTATTGGCTTTCAACGAAGGCGAAGCCGCAGTCGCAGTGGATGCATTCAATAGCGCACGCGATGTGTCGGCCCGGCTTGCCAACAAACATCCGGAGGATGCCAACCTCAAGATCATCCTCGCGGACGACCTGATGTGGCTGGCGCTTGCCAAGGAAAAACAGGGCGCATTTGCGGATGCGGAAGCCGCTCTTGTCGCAGAGGCGACAATCAGCCAGTCGCTACTGGATCACAATCCGACCAATGACGCTGCGCTCCGGCGTCAATCGGTCAACCGACGCATCAGCGCACGGCTCGTCATTGAGCAAGGCGATGCCAGGCGCGCCCTGGCCACTCTTCAGGATCTGGTGGCGACCCACCAGGCTCGGCTCGAGCATGATCGGGAAAATGCGCTCTGGCTCGACTTGTACGGACTGTTGCAGGTGGACATTGCCAACGTGCAGCTTGCGCTCGGTGATGTGGCTGCCGCGCGCAGCACCGCCGCCGCAGCAATTGCAAGCGCACGCCGCCTGCTGGAGCTCGATAACACGGTCACCGACTGGCGGACGACGAATCTTGGCGGCGCGCTGTTGATTGCGGCGCGAACGGCGATCACCGCAGGTGATCTGGCGTTGGCGGCTGAAATGGGCCGCGAAGCACAGACTCTGATCGGCGGTCCCGACGCCGAGCAAAAGCCGCGTGCAGTGCGACGTTTCGCGGTCGCGACGGCTGCGGTTCAGGCGCGGCTTCATCTAGCCTCCGGCGACCGCGCTGGAGCCGAGCGCATTGCACGCCGGGCCATGGTCGAAATGGCGGATCTGGTGCTGAACTCGGCACCACTGATGCAACATCAGTTCGTCGAGATCTACCTGCTCGCTGGCGAAGCCGTGAAAGCCATGGCGCTGGCCGAAAGTCTCTATGCACTCGGCTATCGCCACCCCGACTTCATGTCATTGCGGGCGACGCTGGTATTGCCAGAAGGCGGTGGCGATGACGACACCGCTGACTCGAACTGATCGCTGACAAGCTTTCCAACTTGACTGAAGGAGCAATGGCAATGAATGGCACTTTCGTGAAGCCGACCGGCATCTGCCTGCTTGGTCTGGTGGCGTTACTTTTTGCTGCGCCAGAAGCGGCCCAGGCGCAACAATCCTGTGCGAGCTACACCACGACGATCAACGCGCAGGTCGCGGTCAACCGGCAATCATTTGTGATCGCCCCCGATGGCTATGTCACCAACTACTACACCGGCTGGAACGGCAATTGCTGGTCGCCGGCACAGGATGCGTTCGTGTTCAAGGCACTCGGCGACGGTCCATTCACCTATACCATCACCATCTTCGACCCGCAGAATCTGGGGATCAGGTTCACCGATAGTTTCGGCATGGGCTGCACCAACAACACCACGCCCAATGCCGGTAGCGCCGTCGTTTTCGGGCAAATTGACAGCAGGGGCCGGGTCGGACAGCTTTATCCTTGGCCGATTCCAAACCTGCCACCGAAAGAGCAGGGCGAATATTCGGGCTTCGCCCTGTCAGCGGACCAGAAACATCTCAGCTTCGTCGACCGTGACAATAGCGGGCCGGACTACCACTTCGGCGTGTATCTTTGCGATCCGTCGGCCAATTCGCCGGCCCACGTCTGGGTTTTCCTGTCGGATCCCGGCCAAGAGACCAAAGGCACGTCGCAACCAACCCGGTGATGCGGTGCAGAGTCTTCTTCTCGAACGTGCGCCGGCCGAGAATGTCGGCGAGTACGGGAGGGCCGGAGTCAGGTCTTGTATTGCAACATTTGAGTGGTAGACGCCCAAGTTCAACCCGGCTCCCGGCCCACAACCCCAGCCAGGCCACGCAAGCGCCCGGGTGACCATCACCCGCAATCAGCCAGAACCACGCCGTGATCGCGAGGGCGGCCATCGGTTTCGACTTGGTCGGCCGCGGCAAAGCCGGGCGGGCCGAGCACCAGCTCGGCACCGCAACTTTACGAAAGGGCGGATGGAATGGCGTTGGTGCCAGCAAGGCAAACCGCTTGCGAGCGTGTGGCCTGCTGGAACCTGCCGAGCTGGTGCTCGGTGCGCCCAGCTACGGCGATTATGGAGTGCGGCGCTACGCGCCGCTTTGCTTTCGCTGCCCGCTTCGGCGAGGGGCATCCAAAGCTGTGCTACGCGCCGCACGCCAAAGTGATTTCCAGGGCTGTTTGGATCGAGGCGGGAAAGCTCGGGCTGACTCCGGCCCTCAACCTGGCAAGGGGCTGTTCGGTGCAATGCCGCCGGCTTCGGCCAGGCTCAGCCGGGTTTCGAAATGGCGGTCGCTGCCATCGATCGGATCGGCAAAGCGCAGCGCCTGGGCAAGCAGTTGCATGGGGCGCTCGGGATCATCCGGCCGCGGTTCGCGCAGGCTGGGGTAGTACGGGTCGTTCAGGATGGCGGCGCCGAGTGCGGCCAGGTGCACGCGCAACTGGTGCTTCCTGCCGCTGATCGGAGTCAGCGCATAACGCCAGATCGGGCCGCTGCGATCGAGCACTTCGATGCGGGTGGCACTGTTTGGTTCGCCCGGCACCTCGTCCATGCGGAAGAACGGCTCGGCGCGAACAATCCGGCTGCGCCGCGTATAGGGAAAGTCGATTGCGGGCAGGGCCGGGGCCAGCGCCTGATAGCGTTTCTCGATCCGTTGCTCGCGGAACAGGGCCTGATAGCGCGAGCGGCTGGCCGGATCCTGCGAGAACAGGACCAGGCCGGCGGTGCCGCGGTCGATGCGGTGCAGCGGCTCCAGATCGGCGTTGCCGGTGCGCCGCTGCA
>JBGSKT010000692.1:0-2008 GCA_041741075.1 Lysobacterales bacterium | reverse complement strand
GCCGGAGCGGGGTGCCGTTCGCGGTCGCGGCGGCCAGCGCGCCGGGCAGGCCGCGCACGTTGTCGTAGCCGGTGAAGTCGCTCTTGCCGCCGTTGTAGGTCAGGCCCTGCCCGAAGCCGGCGCCTTCCTCCGCCCCGCTGCTGAATTCCAGACGGGCAACGAACTCCTGAGGCAGCACCCGGGTGCGCAACTGTACGGTACCGCCGCCGAACTCGCCGGGAAGATCCGGCGAGAACGATTTCTGCACGACGATGCCGTCCAGCAATTCGACCGGAAACATGTTGAGCGGCAACACTCGTCGGGTCGGGTCCGGACTGGGAATCTGCGCGCCGTTCAACAGCACGCTGGAGTAGCGATCGCCGAGGCCGCGCACGAACACGAATTGGCCGTCGACCACGGTCAGGCCGGTGACCCGCTTGAGCGTGCTGGCCGCATCGGTGTCGCCGGTGCGGGCGATCTGCTGGGCGCTGATCGCCTCGGTCAGGTTGGCGCTGCTGCGGCGCTCATCGACATAGATTTCCTGGCCGTTGTCCTCGCTGAGCTTGCCCTGCACTTCGATCCCGGATAGCCGTTCGGCGGTACCGGCAGCATCGGGCGCGCTCGGCGGCGGCGCTTCGGCCGCGCTGCTCGCGGGTGCTTCGTTGGCGGTCTGGGCGGAGGTGTGCGCGGACATCGCCAGAGCAATGGCCAAGGCCAGCGCCTGCGGGCGCGGCGACGGGAAATTCGGGATTGACATGGACGGTTCCGGGAAGCGGCAGAGGGTCGGGCAGGCACTGCCCTGATCCCCGGCAAATTACTTCCACGCGGTTACGCCCTGATTACGATTACCCTGGCTTTCCGTGACCGGCTGAGGATTCAGGCCAGTATCACCTGGTAGCCGATCCAGGCGGCAAAGGCACCGAGCAGCATGCCGCCCTCGCGCCTCGATACCTGGGCATCGCCGCGCAGCATCGGATAGAACGCGGCGGCGAAGGCGATCAACGCCGGGTATTCGATCCACACCAGCGAGCGCGGAATCGGCAGCGGATGCCAGAGCGCGAGCAGGCCCAGCACCAGCATCAGATTGACCGCGCTGGATGCCACCGCGCTGCCGACCACGACATTGCCGTGGCCGCGGGCGGCGGAAACGATCGCGGTGGCGAGCTCCGGAATGGCGCTGCCGACGGCGAGCAGGGTGAGACCGGCGAGCAGCTCGCTCATGTGCCAGCCGACCGACAACCCGTAGGCATGTTTGGACGCCAGCCAGGCGCCGTAACCGAGCAGAACGGCGCCAAACACAATGCGGCTGATATTGCGCCAGCGATCGGTTTGGGTGTTGGCGGCGTAGGACAGTTCCTTGCAGACCGCTTCGGTCTCGCAATGGATGGTCTTTCTGACCTGCCAGCCGAACAGGGCGACGCCTGCCAGCAACACCGTGCCATCGTCATAGCCGAGCCTGCCGTTCAGACTCATCAGCAGCTCCATCAAACTAACCGCAATCAGCAGCGGCAAGGCAAAACTGACCAAACGAAAATTGACGTCGAGCGGCTTGACCAGGGCCGCCACCGCGATGATCAGGCCAAAGTTGGCGATGCAACTGCCGATCACATTGCCCATCGCCAACGCGTAGTGGCCCTGCAGGATCGCCGCCACACTGATCGCCAGTTCGGGCAGCGAGGAGCCGACCGCGACCATCGCCATGCCGGCCGCGGCCGCGCCGGCGCCAAAATGCTGGGCCAATCCGGAGGCCCCCTTGACCAGCGAATCCGCGCCCAGGGTCAACATGGCGAGCCCGAGCACGAACAAGCCAAAAACTTCCCACATGCGGCCACCCTCGATTGCGACAGACCGCCAGTATAGGCTAGGGGCTAGGGGCTAGGGGCTAGGGGCTAGCCCTACCTTCGCATTGATTTGAAGATAATTGCCAGTTCTCGCCCGTAAAGTATCACTTTAATGGTCTCGATGTCATACATGAAAGAATATCTGGAAACCATCTGCTGAGATCGAAGACCTTCACTGCACGGCGCTG
>JBGSKT010000691.1:0-1703 GCA_041741075.1 Lysobacterales bacterium | reverse complement strand
GCTCGCGTGCTGCGCTGGCGGCTCGGCCGTGGGTGCGGGGACCTGCATGCGTGTGGGCGTGGGAGTGGGTGGCGCTTCAGTCGGCGAGCAGGGGGCTATGCAGGCTGGCCAGCCGGCCGCCGGCCAGACCTTCGGCGGTCTGGATGAATACGGCGGTCGAAACCTGGTCGAGTGCGCGCAACTTCTGCACCAGATCATCCAGGTCGAGCTTGCCGGCGCTCTTCTTGCGCAATTGTGCATCGAGATCGCGCAGCAGCAGCACCGCGCGGGCAGTGATCTTGCCGCTGGCGCGGTTGCTGCGCAGGCTCTTGATCTCGCGGCTCCAGGCAGTCAGGTCGGCATACACCTTGTCGTGGCGCTTCGCGGTCATGCCGCCGGCGCGCCAGGGGATTTCGATCGAATAAAACTCGGCGATGCCTTCTGCGATCCAGTCGGAGCGCTCGTTGCCATGCAGGCCGGTGATGACGTGGGTCAGTTCGTGCAGCAGTGGGCTGGTCGCGTTTTCGCTGATCAATGGGCGGTCGGCGTGCAGGAAAAACGAATTCGGTGAAGACAGTCCGCCGCGCCACATCGGGTTGCCGGCGCTGACGATCAGAATCTTGGGCGGGGTCTTGCCAAACGCCGACTCGACTTCCGGCCACACGAAGTTCAGGAAGGTGAGCGCGTCCATGCGGTCGAGCTGGGTGCCGCGCGGCGCGGCCACGGCGATGTGGGTGAGGCCGAGTTGATCGCGGCGCAGGCCGACATTGCCGGCGATCATCCAGCCGGTCGGCTGGTCGAAATGGCGATGCGGGTTGTGCACGAAGAAGCGGCTGGGGCCGATCCGGGGATAGCCGGTGTCCAGTCCGCGCCAGTTGGCTGGCAGGGTGAAATTAAGGCTGGCGCGCGCGCGCGCGCCCTTGCTCAGGCGCGCGCTGATTCGCGGCACGATGCTGTCGCCACGGAAGATCGCCCAGTCGGCGGTCATCCGCGCGTCCATGCTGCTGGCATCACGGTAGCGGCTGATCTTGACCGTGTAGGCGAGCGTCGCACCTGGGCCATCGGGCTTCCAGATGGCGCCGCTGGCGGTCTTGCTGAACTGGCCGCGGCCGGTCATGGCACTGAAACGGCTGGCGTCGAAGCGCAGGCTCAGCTGATGCACCAGTGCGGCGCCTTCGCCAAGCACGATGCGGACTTTTGCCTGGTCGCTGGACGGGACCAGGGTGACGTGATAATCGACCTGGAACGGCTTGATCGCGGTCGGCGTTTGTGCGAAAGCAGGGTTGCAAAGCAGCAGTGCAAGCAGCGAAAACAGGGCTTTCATGCGGGTTCCATGGGGGCAAGGTTAGGCCGGCGAGCGGGTGCAGAGACCAGCACCCAATCCGGCAGCAGGTTCAGGCCGGAGCGGAGATGCGCGCAGCAAAGACCGCAAATGCGGCGCTGACGTTCAAACTTTCGACCGCACCGCTGCCCGGGATCGCCAGGCGCAGGTCGCAGCCAGCCGCCATCGCCGGCGCAAGGCCATCGCCCTCGGCACCCATCAGCAGCACCACCCGCGGTGTCAGGTGGGCATCGAACAGACTGTCGCCGCCACGAACCACACTGGCAATGGATTGGTAGCGCTGCCGCCGGAGTGCGGCCAGTGCGGTCGTGGTCGAATCGAAACGCACGATCGGTACCGACTCGGCGCCGCCCTCGGCGACCCGGGCGGCCGCGCCGGACAA
>JBGSKT010000690.1:0-4485 GCA_041741075.1 Lysobacterales bacterium | reverse complement strand
GACATCATCGCCATTCTCGGCATGGACGAGCTTTCGGAAGACGATAAGCTGATCGTTAGCCGCGCCCGCAAAATCCAGCTGACGCCAGGCTTCATAGACCATCACCGCCACCGTGTTGGACAGATTGAGGCTGCGGTTGTCGGGGCGCATCGGCAGGCGCAGGCGCTGTTCGGGCGGCAGCGAATCGAGCAGTGCCGCCGGCAGCCCTCGGGTTTCCGGCCCGAATACGAAGGCGTCATCAGCGCGGTAGCGCGGCGTGGTGTAGCCGGTGCCAGCGCGGGTCGACAGCGCGAACCATCGCGGCGGCGCCACCGTTTCCAGGAAGGCCTCGAACGAGGGATACACCGCAAGCGTGGCGAACTCGTGATAATCCAGACCGGCGCGGCGCAACCGGGCGTGATCGAGCGCAAAGCCGAGCGGCTCGATCAGGTGCAGGCGCGCGCCGCTGTTGGCGCATAACCGGATCACATTGCCGGTGTTGGGCGGAATCTCCGGCTGGTACAACACGACGTGGAACACGCGGCCTGCTCCCCGATCATTCGTGTTGCAGCGTAAGATCGAGCAGCCGAAAGGCCAGTGCGCGCTGGTCCGAGGACGAGCCTGCCTCGCCCGGTATCCAGTCCTGGTTGGCGCGAAAGCGAATCGTCGCCTGCTCCCCGGCCCGCGCTCGCAGCGGCAGCCGAAGCTCGCTGACACGGCCGCCGCGGAGTCGGAATACCGTGCTCGCATCGTTGCAGTCGATATGCAACTCAAATCCGCTGCCCAGTGCCTCCGGTACCCAAATACGGGCGATGGCACCGCGGCAGTCCGCCACCAGTTCAAGTGTGAACTGCGCCGCACGGGGCGACCACGAATCCGGCCAGAATCCTTCCGCCGCCCCCACTTGGCGGGCAAAACCGAGAATCTCCAGGCGCGCCGCCGCACGCGCTTCGCGCAGCGCATATTCCAGATTCTCGATCTGGCGGGCAAAGGCCTTTTCGCGTTCGTACAGATAGCGTAACTGTCCGCGTGCGGCAGCAAAGCGGTTGTCCAGTTCCATTTGGTCCCGTTCGGTAAGGGCATGTCCGGCAAGCAGGTGCGGTGGTCTTGCCTCCGGTACGTAGACCGTGGCGTGTGAAGGCGCGGTCTGCTCGGGCGGCCGCTCGCGCGTGTACAGGTAGATGGCGAACGAGCGCCGCGACAAGTGCTTGCGGTCGGCTGGCAGCTTTATGCGTGAAAATCCATGCCAACTGCATTCGGTGGTTTCAAAGATCACCGCGCGATTGAACAGCGGGCGGACCAACCTGCGATTTCGGTTGTCGACATCCCAGGGATCCTCGGCGAGCTCGATTGAGCCGCCCCAGGCCTCGTCCCATTCGTGATTGAGATAGATGATCAGGTTGAGCCGGCGATGCTGGCGGGTCCCAGGGTGAAAGTTGAAATCGATGTGCATATCGAGGCTCTGGCCATCGATGTTCTCGTGGGTGCCGCCGCCGACGTAGTCGGGGTCATAGCACAGGTCGGCAATGCCGGTAATGGCGGTGGCCGTTTGCAGGAAGTCCGCTGTCTGCAACCAGGCGTCCAGGGCCGGATAGGGTGCGCGCAGATCGCGGACCCGCTCGCGCACTGCCTTGCCACCGACCTGGCCCATCTCATTCAATGCGAACTGGTCGGCGAAGCCGGGAAAAGCTTGCAACAGGTCCTCCGCGACAGCGGGCAGCAAAAAATCGTCAATCACCACGTGCCGGAACGGAGTGGCCTGGGCAAAGGCTTCGGTGTATCCGGTGAGTTTGGTCCGCACCAGGGGGTTCAGCATGGTCACTCGACGGTCGGCGGGTGGGCCGGTCATTATAGGGGCCCGCTTGCTCCGACCCGAACGATGATTTCCGCTTCTGTATCTGAACGACTGCCTGGGCTCGCCGCCCGCTTTCAGCAAAGCACGCCATTCGGCCATGTGTCGATCGATGATTTTTTTGACGTCGAATCGGCCGAGCGCCTGTTGCACGAATTTCCTCCGTTCGACCCGAAACGTGCGTTGAACGAGAACGGCGAGATCGGCAACAAGGCCGTGGTCGAGCAGATCCGCGCACTCGGTCCGACCTACGTCGCATTAGACGAATTGATCCAGAGCGCAGAGTTCCTCACCCTGATCGGGCGCATCACCGGCATCGACGGACTGCTCTACGACCACCATTACTTCGGCGGCGGCACCCATGAGAACCGGGAAGGCCAGGACCTGGATCCGCATGTCGATTTCAATCGGCATCCGCTGACGCGGGCGCATCGGCGCCTGAATCTGATCATCTATCTCAATCACGAATGGGATGATGCCTGGGGCGGTAGCCTGGAGCTGCACCGCGATCCGCACGCCGAGGACAATGAGATCATCCAGATCACGCCATTGTTCAACCGGGCGGTGATTTTCGAAACCACCGAAAGCAGCTGGCATGGTTTTTCACGCATTACCCTGCCAGAGGACAAACGCGGTTTGTCGAGGCGCTCGATTGCGCTGTATTTCTACACCGCCGAGCGTCCGGCGGCAGAGCTCGCCGATACCCACTCGACCATTTATGTGGATCGACCGCTGCCGCAACGCTTCCTCGAAGGCCGGGTGCTGACAGCGGCAGATGTGCAGGAACTGAAAGTCCTGCTCAAACGCCGCGATATGCATATCAGCCGCCTGTACCGCGAGGGGCAACAGCTGCTGGCGCAGTTCGAAAATCTGCAACGACGGCTCGGTCAAATTGGCGGCAGTCGTGGCTATCGGCTGTTGTTGTGGCTGCGGCGCCTGCTCCGCGGCGGCTGACTTCGACGTGATGACTTCGCCCACAACCGCGACCGGGAAACCAAATCTCTGGATCATCGGCACCTCGGTCTCGATCGAACACGGTGGTTATGTCAGTCGCCTGCAGACCTTGGCACCCGACGCCGGCTTCGCTTTGCGCAACCTGTCGGTCGGCGACCAGACTTCGGTGATGGGATGCATGCGGGTGTTCGCCCATTTATCGGAGTTCCGCCGCGGCGATGTGGTGGTCTGGGAGTACAGCCTGCTCGACCATCTCCTCACCCAGGGCCAGTTTCGGGTCTCCGACGTGATTGCTGCCCGCCGGCTCGCCTGGAACCGGCTGCAGACGCTCGGGGTAGCGGTGATCGTGTTGATGTGCCCGCCCCGTTCGCAATTGGACCGAAACACCGCAGCCGAGCGCGTTGCCCGGGCCGACGCCGAGCGGATCGGGCAGCCGAGCATCGATTTGCGCCAGATTTTTGCCAGTCTGGGCATCCGCGATGCGCACCTCCACTACCGCGACGACCGCCATCCGCTGATCGACTCCCCGGTGGTCGAGGCGATGGCCGCAGCCGTGCTGAGAACCACCGAGCTTTTGCGGCAACGGCCACCGCACAATCCAGCATTGCTGCCGACCCCCGACTGGCACTGGCTGGATCTGGCGGATCAGGGTGTTTTGGCCTCGGCCCAAACCTTCACCAATGCCTTGATGACCGTCCCGGCGCGGCGGCTCGAAGTCGATCAAGGGATCGCGCTGCCGCATACTCGGCGTGTCGTCGCGTTGGGCGTGGTGAGCGAGCACGCCTCCGGCGGTGCCTGGTGCGGTCATCCTGAGTGCCCGCCGGTTTCGACCCGGCTGCCGGCCGATCTCGACTATGCCTTCTTGCTGCGTGCCAGCGCCATTGCGTGTACGCGGGCGCGTGTCGACCGAATCGTTTCCGCCCCGGATTGGGCCTATCGCAATGGCTATTTGCGATCCTATGGACAGGCGCTTTCGAACGCAGCGGGCAGGATTGCCGTGTTCGGCGCTTTGATCGAAGCCGAGGCACGGTTGACACCGGCCAGTTCCACTTTGAAGCGCTGGCGCGATCGCTGGTTTCGGCGCCGGTCCGACTTCGCCAACTGATTCGGGCAGCGGTCACATCCGCGTCTGGACTCGAATCGGGAGCGAGCTTCACGCCCGACGCGGCCCAGTCCCAAGGCGCCTGCGCAAACGGAACTGTCTGTGCGCGGGTCGTTCAGAGTGGGATCAGCGCCGCGGACTGAACGTGGCCGGCAGCCATTGCCGCCAGGGCGAATGTTTGTTCGGCCCACTGATCGGGGCGGCCAGCACCTGGATCACCTGGTCGGTGCGATCGACCGCCCGCTGTACCACGGCAAATCCGGCGGCCTGCGGCAGGACCATGCCAAATGCGATCAGGGCCAGACTGACCAGGACCAGGGTGGAACGGCGGGCGGGCGAGTGCATGGCAAGGTCCTGTCGGTGTACCCGATAGATGCAGCAGACGTGCCAAGGGTTGCAAGCTGCTGGCCGGTCCCGCCGGTCGGGCCACAAGTTGCTGATTTTGCACGTTTGTTCCGCGCGGTTCGGGAAACAATTGGGTGCCAGGCAGGCGGCCATGGTGTCCGCCGGCGGACAGACCGGCGTCCGCGTCCGGACAGAACTGGCGCATTGTCGCTGGCCGGCCGTTCGCTGCCTGCTTCGCCGACGCCGCTGGCGC
>JBGSKT010000689.1:0-7112 GCA_041741075.1 Lysobacterales bacterium | reverse complement strand
CCTGGCCGAAAGCAGCGAAGCGCTGGCCGCTCTGGCCGCCCGTGCCGAGCTATTGCAGGAACGCGCTCGCCTGCTGACCGCCGACGCACCGGAGCGACACGTACTCTGGTATGAAACCAGCGAACGTCACTTCAGCGTGACCGCGACCCCGCTCGATGTCGCCGAACCCCTGCGCGAATTCCGCTCGCGCCAGCCGGCCGCCTGGATCTTCACCTCGGCCACGCTCGCGGTCGGCGGCCGCTTCGATCATTACACCCGCGCCATGGGCCTCGACCATGCCGAGACCCTGGCCCTGCCCAGCCCATTCGACTTCGCCACGCAATCGCTGTGCTATCTGCCGGCCGGCCTGCCGGCGCCGAACACCCCGCAGCACACCCCGGCCCTGATCGCGGCGGTGCGGTCGGTGCTCGCGGCCTCGGCCGGTCGCGCCTTCCTGTTGTTCACTTCGCATCGCGCCCTGCGGCTCGCCGCCGAACTACTGGCCAATGATCCCTGGCCACTGTTCGTGCAGGGCACCGCGCCGCGCAGTGCCCTGCTTGAAGGCTTCCGGCGTTCCGGCAACGGCGTACTGCTTGGCGCCGCCAGTTTCTGGGAAGGTGTCGATGTGCGCGGCGACGCGCTGTCTGTAGTGGTGATCGACAAACTGCCGTTCGCCGCCCCTGACGACCCGGTGCTGGAAGCGCGCATCAAGGACTGCCGCGAACAGGGCGGCAATCCGTTCGGCGAATTGCAGATACCGGCCGCGGCGATCGCGCTCAAACAGGGCGTCGGCCGGCTGATCCGCGACGTGGCCGACCGCGGCGTACTGGTACTCGGCGACCCGCGCCTGACCCAGATGGGTTACGGCCGAATCTTCCTCAACAGCCTGCCGCCGATACCGCGCACCCACGCCATCGAAGACGTACAGGCATTCTTCGCCGCCGGCCCCGCACCCAACCCGACCGTGGCCGCCGTCGAAGACGACTGGTGAGCGCAGCCAGCGCAGGCCGGCAGCGAACGTAGGCTGGCGGTGAGCGCAGCGATTTTTAACGGCGGAGCCAGTCACCCCAGCAGGTCAATGCCGAAGTAGCCGGCGCAACGATTCCGCAGCGGTAGCTCTGAACGAAAGCTCTGGACACCCATTCCGCGAGCCCCGGCTCCCCAAAAGTGGGTGTCCAGTACTGTGGCACAAGACCAGCCGCACAAACCGCGGGAAGTAGATCGATTGGTCGCTCACCTGCTCGGAAAAGTCGAAGGAGTTGGTGTTGTAGGTGAGCACCAGATTGGCGCCGCTGAGTTCGGGATGCGCTTTGGCGGAATAGATCATGCCCTTGGGTCGATAGTATTCCGACGGCCGGTAGAGCATGCGCGGTGCCGACCAGGGGCCGGTCAGGGTCGGCGCGGCGCGGATGACAATATCCGCCGCGCCGAAGCCCTGGCTGTGTATCCCGATAAACCGTTGGCTAGCCTGATCCCAATGGATCGAGAGTTCCGCCTGGCCGTTCTCGAACAAGGGCCAGCGTGGCGCCGGCGACGAATCGGCAAGCCATCCGGTCCGATCGCCGCTCCACCATTCTGGTGAGAGCAACTTGCCGCTGCGGATTTGCTCGGCGGTCCAGCGTGCGGCGTAGATCGGATGCGATTTGACCGGGTCCTGCGACCCGAAGGCATACACATAGCCGTCTTGTTGCAGCACCGCGGCAAACCCGACCAGGATACCCAGCGAATTTTCCGGCGTCTTCAGCTCATGCAGCCGCCACGCCGAAGGCTCATTGTCCGGGTTGTCCACCATCCACGCGGTCCAGCCAGCCGATTCGAAACCGGGCCCGCCATTGCTGCTCCGAACCCGGTTGAGAAAAAGCAGCAGCCGGTCGCCCACCCGCACACCATTGCCGAACCAATGGCGTTGGTCGGCCTGGTCGGGAATGAATGCCGCCGGACTGCCATCGTCCGCCTTGCCCCAATAGAACTTGATCGAAGCCTTGGCGGGATCGGTGCCGGTCTGGATTGCCACGCTGTTGCTGACCATGCGCGCGCCATGCCGTGTCGCCTTCCCGCTGGGATCGATCCAACTGTCGCCGAACAGCCACAGCGTACGGCCGTGGCCGAGGTCCACCGACGATGCTCCGTCTGCCCCGGCCCAATGGTCGTCGCGGTGGAAAAGTGCGTCGGCCTCGTGCCAGGCCGACGCTTCGAAACACGGTGGGTCGACCGGCAAGCGCGGTACGGCGGCGACATCGGCGGCACGCTGCCAGACCGACGGTTCGGCGAGCGCACCGGCGCTTGCCAGGTAGGGGCCGAGCGCCGAACGCAAATGCCCGGTGCTGCCATGCAGGACCAGTTGAGTATTGGTTTCCCCGTGTGCCAGCGCCACTTTCCCAGCTTCCAGCGCCGCCAGCAGTGCGTCGTGATCCAGCGGCTGCACGCGGACTTGGTCGGCGCCGACGACGATGGCGAGCAGAGAATGTCCGGCCAGCAGCAGCCCATCATATGGGCGTGCGATCTCGCTGCGTTTGGGCGCCGGCCAGACATCCAGAACCAGGTGTTCGCCCAGCGGCCCGAGTCGCGCCTCGAACCGGCCCACGCCCTCATCGCTGGTGTATTCGATTGCGTAGGTGCTTTCAGCCGCGCGCGTGAAAACGGCGCGATCCGAGCCGTCCACTTCCTCCCACACACCGAGCAGTCGCGCATCGAAGGTTGCGCTCGACTCCGGGATGATCGGGTCGACCGAAAGCACACAGGAACCCAGACCGATGGCAAGTCCCCATAGTGCGCTGATCCTGAGTATCGCGCGGCGTGTCATTGGCGCCTCCGGCAAAGTCGAACGAGTCTTTAGATAGATGCCCACGAATCAACGCGACCCAGCCAAACCTCGCGTTCCGCGTCGAACCGGCAAGCGCCGGAGGTTCACTCTTTCACCAAGCCGCTTCACGGTCAATCGTCACGCCGCGACTCAGGCTTCGTAGCGACCGTCGCGATCTGCTGTCGCGCCCACAACAGCGCGTGCCGGCAGGGACTTTTTCCGCCGTCTTACGTCATGGTGGTCGGCCGGTGGAGGGCGGATGCGCTGCGTAGCCCAGGACGCAGCTCAGTGCGCAGATCAGGACACCCACTCTCCGGATAGCTCTGGACACCCATTCCGCGCGCAGCCCCGGCTCCCCAAAAGTGGGTGTCCGGTTCTGTCCCAACACCTCACATCCAATGGCTGCCGGCTACTGCGTGAGGCAGGCGTGACTGACGCAGGCGGCCCATTCGAATCGTTACGTAGTCAACCCATCAGTAGCTGTTCGAGCGCGATGAGTTGAGGTTGATCGATTCCAGCGGCCCGCCCGGCGTCTGGGTGTAGCGGATGTCGATCACCGCACCCACCGACGGCAGCGGCTGATTCAACTTCGCCGCGGAGAATCCGACTTCCTTGCCGTGGGACAGAATGGTGAAAGTCTTCGCCATCGCGTCCACCTTTACCACCTTGCCGGTCATCGATTGGGCCGAGGCTGAGCCGGCCGCATGGAGGCCGGCCTGCTTTCGCTCCGACGAGTTGCTCTTTGAACTCTTGATGGTTGTCGTCGCTTGCGCCCCGGGCTCCTCACCCGCTTCGCCTTGTGCCGCACGGTCTGAGGAATTGCTCTTCGACGATTTGACCGTTGATCTGGCCTCCGCGCCGGATGGCGCCGTTGTCGTTGGCGCTGTACTGGCTTGTTGATCCTCAGTTTGCGCGCGGGAAGGACCAGAAAAAATCGACAGGGCAAGCACAACCAAAGTCGTTGTCAGCATGGGTTTCATGGCGATACTCCTCTCAGTAGGCGATCAAGCCGATAGGGAGTCGGCCTCGCCGGCCGCCAGTGAAGTCAACTCTCGCCGGCACTTTGCTACCGACGCGGCTTGCTGTCAACGAGCTTCAGTTCGCTATCCCAAACGCGGCGTCAGGCAGCGAAAATCCCACTCGCTCAACGTCGCGATGTTGCCGGTAGTATCGTGGCGCATGAAGGCAGCGGCCAAGCTGCTGACCTCGATGCGCCGGAATCCACTGGACTGGCAGATCGGCGAACTCCAGACCAAGGTACGTGCCAAGCGCGCTGCCTGACGAATAATGGACGGTGGTCGTGGGGGCGAAGGCGGTTCGCGACCGCTGCTTCGATGGTCGAGTCGCGACGTTCCGTCGCTCCTACGGACAGCGGCGGGATCGCTTTGCTTGTGTGGGAGCGACGGTACGTCGCGACTGTCGCTTCGATGGGAAAGTCGCGACGTTCCGTCGCTCCTACATCGCCAATTCCGGCAAATTGCGGAACAGTTCCAGTGCTTCAGGATTGGCCAGGGCTTCGCTGTTTGGCACCGGTCGGCCGTGGACGACGTTGCGCACGGCCAGTTCGACGATTTTGCCGGAGCGGGTGCGCGGGATGTCTTCAACCTGGATGATCCTGGCCGGGACGTGGCGCGGGGTGGTGTGTTCGCGGATGGCGCGGCGGATGCGGTCGCTTAGGGCATCGTCCAGGTGCAGGCCTTCGCGCAGCCGGACGAACAGTACGACCCGCACGTCCTGGTCGAAATCCTGGCCGATCGCGATCGATTCCAGCACCTCGGGCACGCGCTCGACCTGACGATAGATTTCGGCAGTGCCGATGCGCACGCCGCCAGGATTGAGCGTCGCGTCGGAGCGGCCGTGGATGATGATGCCGTCATGTTCGGTCAGCGTGGCGAAGTCGCCGTGGCACCAGACATTCGGGAATTGTTCGAAATAGGCGGCGTGGTATTTGCTCTGGTCCGGGTCGTTCCAGAAGCCGACCGGCATGGACGGGAACGGCGCGGTGCAGGACAGCTCGCCGGGGCGGCCACGCACCGGTTTGCCGTCTGCGTCGAGGATTTCGACCTTCATGCCGAGTCCGCGCGTCTGCAGTTCACCACGGTAAACCGGCAGGATCGGGCAGGCCAGGGCGAAACAGGAAACGATGTCGGTGCCGCCGGAAATGGAACCCAGCAGCAGGCGTTCCTTGATCTCGCGATAGACGTAGTCGAAACCTTCGGGCGCCAGCGGCGATCCGGTCGACAGCAGGGTTTTCAGATTCAGCAGTTTGTGGGTGTTGCCGGGGCGGATGCCGGCCTTGTCGATCGCGGCGATGTACTTTGCGCTGGTGCCGAAAATGCTGATGCCGAAGCGGTCGGCAAGATCCCACAGCACATTGCCGTCGGGGTGGAACGGCGAGCCGTCGAACAGGCATACGGTGGCGCCGGTGGCGAGCCCCGAGACCAGCCAGTTCCACATCATCCAGCCGCAGGTGGTGTAGTAAAACAACTTGTCTTCGCGCTTCACATCGGCGTGCAGCACCAGTTCCTTGAGGTGCTGGATCAGGGTGCCGCCGGCGCCATGGACGATGCACTTGGGGATGCCGGTGGTGCCGCTGGAGTACAGGATAACCACCGGGTGCGCCCAGGGCAGGCGCGCAAAAACGATCGTCGCCGGGGCATGCGGGGCGAGCAGCTCGGGCAGCAATACCGCCCGATCCAATCCGTCGAGTTGTGGCGACGGATCGATGTAGGGCACCACCACGATGCGCTCGACGCTGGGCAGGCGCCGGGCGATCTCGCGCAGTTTGTCCAGGCAGTCGAAGGTCTTGCCGCCATAGAGATAGGCGTCGGCCGAAAACAGGATTTTCGGTTCGATCTGGCCGAAGCGGTCGACCACGCCATTGACGCCGAAGTCCGGGGAGCAACTCGACCAGACCGCGCCCAGGCTGGTCGCGGCCAGCATCGCGACCACGGTCTCGGGAATGTTCGGCATGAAACCGGCGACCCGGTCGCCCTCGACCACGCCGGCCGCGGCCAGCGCAGAGGCCAATCGCGAAACCTGATCGTATAGTTCGTGGTAGCTGAGCTCGCGGCTGGTGCCGGCCTCGTTGCAGAAGACGAGCGCGCTACGCTCGTCGCGGAAGCGCAGCAGGTTTTCGGCGAAGTTGAGCCGCACATGAGGAAACCAGCTCGCCCCCGGCATCCGCCCGGCGTCTGTCAGTACCGGCTCGCGCTCGCCACTGGCGCGAATGCCGCAGAAATCCCAGACCGCCAGCCAGAACTTCTCCGGGTACTTGATCGAGAACTCATACAGCGCCGGGTAGCCGTTCACCTGGGCGTCGACCTGATCGTGGATATGTCGGATCAGCCGGCTCAGGTTGGCGCGCTCGACCCGCTCGGCACTCGGTTGCCACAACAATTCGCTCATCTCGTCCGGACTCCAGGGCACGCCTGCCAACGCTAACGCATGTCGCGCTATCCGGCCAGTCGGACCTTGGTCCAGTCCAGAGGACGGAAGACGTCGTTTGGGACCCTGGCAGCGCAATTCGCCGACTGCCGATTAGCCCAGTGCGGCGGTCAGTTCGGGGACGATCTTGAACAGGTCGCCGACCAGGCCGATGTCGGCGACTTCAAAGATCGGCGCGTCGCTGTCCTTGTTAATGGCGACGATGGTGCCGGCGTCCTTGATGCCGGTGATGTGCTGGATCGCGCCGGAAATGCCGATCGCGATGTACAGCTCCGGGGCGATGATCTTGCCGGTCTGGCCGACCTGGAGGTCGCTGGCCACGTAGCCGGCATCGACCGCGGCGCGCGAGGCGCCGACCGCGGCACCGAGTTTGTCGGCGAGTGCGTCGATGATGGCAAACGCCTCGGCCGAACCGAGTGCGCGCCCACCCGAGATCACCCGGCTGGCGCTCTGCAGGTCGGGGCGGTCAGCGGCGCCGGCCTTCAGTTCGACGAACCGGGTATGCGTGGGCAGGGTCGCGTTCACGCTGCTCGCGATGACTTCGGCCGAGCCACCGCTACCGGTCGCGGCAAACGAGGCATTGCGCACACTGCCGATCAGTTTGCGTGCCGGGTCGGCCTTGACCGTGATGATCGCGTTGCCGGCATAGATCGGGCGTTCGAAGCGATGCGCGTCGATCACCTTCATGATGTCGCTGACCATGGCCTCGCCGAGCAGGGCGGCGACCCTTGGCAGCAGGTCCTTGCCGAAGGTGGTCGAGGGGCCGAGGATATGGCTGTAGTCGGCGGCGATCGCCACCACCTGGGGGGCGAGCAGCGCGGCGATCGCCTGGGCATTGGCCGGGTTGGCGATCGCGAGTACCCGACCGACCCCGTCGAGCGCG
>JBGSKT010000688.1:0-2975 GCA_041741075.1 Lysobacterales bacterium | reverse complement strand
TCGAGCGCATGGGCGATCTGGAAGCCGAACGCAGCCGCCTGGATGCCGAACGCCGCGCCCTGCTCGAACAACGCGAGGACGCCCGCGCCAATCAACGCGAGGCCAGCGAAGCCGCGCATCAACTGGCGCTGCGGCTGGAGTCCAAACGCACCGCGCTGACCGGCCTGACCCAGTCGATCGGCCGCCTGGCCGGCCAGTTGTCGACGCTCGAATCGCGCCGCAACGAACTACATGCCCAGCTCGCCACCAGCCATGATCCAAGCGCCCAGCTCGACGCCGAACTGCGTACTTATCTGGACCAGCGTCTGCTGATCGACCGGCAACTGGTCGAGGCGCGCAAGGCGCTGGAAACCCGCGATCTGGCCTACCGCGAACTCGAAGCCGAACGCCACCAGGTCGAGCGCGAACTATTGGCCACGCGCGAGCGCCTGGGCGCGGCCCGGCTCGACCATCAAGGCATCGCCCTGCGCGCCGCCAGCCATGAAGAAGCGATCGTCGCGGCCGGCTTCGACGCCAGCGCGGTGCTGGCCGAATTGCCGGCCGAGGCCAGCCCCGAAGCCTGGCAGCAACGCCACGACGAACTGGAGCAGAAGGCGCGCCGGCTGGAACCGGTCAACCTGGCGGCGATCCAGGAATACGCCGAACAATCGACCCGCAAGCAATATCTGGACGCCCAGAACAACGATCTGGCCGCCGCGCTCGACGTGCTCGAAGGCGCGATCAAGAAGATCGACAAGGAAACCCGCACCCGCTTCAAAGAGACCTTCGACCGCGTCAACGGCGGCCTGCAGGAACTGTTCCCGCGCCTGTTCGGCGGCGGCCACGCCTATCTGGAACTGACCGGCGAAGACCTGCTCGACACCGGCGTCGCGATCATGGCGCGCCCGCCCGGCAAACGCGTGACCAATATCAGCCTGCTCTCCGGCGGCGAAAAAGCGTTGACCGCGGTCGCCCTGGTATTCTCGATCTTTCGCCTCAACCCGGCGCCGTTCTGCCTGCTGGACGAAGTCGACGCCCCGCTCGACGAAGCCAATGTCGGCCGCTTCTGCGCCATGGTCAGCGAAATGGCCGAACAAGTGCAGTTCCTGTTCGTCACCCACAACAAATCGACCATGGAAGCCGCCACCCAGTTGTGCGGCGTGACCATGCGCGAGCCCGGCGTATCGCGCCTGGTCTCGGTCGATCTGGACGAAGCCACCAAACTGGCCGGCGCGGCCTGAGCACCGTCATGGACCCATGGATCATGCGTTTGGTCATCGCTCTCATCGGCGCGGTCGTGCTGGTGGCGATCTATCTGCACGGCCGCCCCGGCGCCCAGGGCCGTCGCACCGGCAGCCGCACCGGCAGCCGCACCGGCGAACGGATCGAACCTGGCGTGGGCGAGATCGCCGCGCTCGGCGGCACCGACACGGATCCAGATCTGCACGCCGAACTCGAACGTCTAGGTGCCGAAATCAGCCGCGACCAGGCCGAAAAAACCGCCCTACGCAAGCCCGACCGCCGCGACATCGTCGATGCCAGCAGCGCCTTGCGCGCCCCGGTCGGCGGCCGCGAAAGCGGGGCCATCGACCGCATCATCACCCTGTACGTGATGGCCGAGAACGGCGCCACCTTCAACGGCGCCGACGTATTGGTCGCCGCCGAAAAAGCCGGACTACACTACGGCGCCCTGGACATTTTCCACCGCCTGCGCGACGGCCACCCCGAGCAGGGCCCGGTATTCAGCATGGCCAACATGCGCGAACCCGGCAGCTTCGACCTGAAGAACGTACACAGCATCAATACCCCGGGCCTGGCCCTGTTCCTGACCCTGCCCGGCCCGCTTTCCGCCCTCGACGCCTGGGACACCCTGCTACCGACCGCGCAGCGCCTGGCCGAACTGCTCGGCGGCGAAGTCCTCGACGAAGATCGCAACACCCTGGCTCGCCAGCGCGTGCAATTCATGCGCGACGAACTGCGCGGCTACGACCGCGAAAAAGAAAAAAACACCATCCGCAAGCCCTGGTAGCGCGTAGCCCGGATGAAGCGCAGCGGCTCTCAACAGCGGAGCTGGTCAATCCGGGATTTGGATCAGCCCGTAGCCCGGATGAAGCGCAGCGGCTCTCAACAGCGGAGCTGGTCATCCGGGATTTGGATCAGCCCGTAGCCCGGATCAAGCGCAGCGGCTCTCAACAGCGGAGCTGGTCAATCCGAGATCAGCCCCCAGCCCGATGATCGGCCACGAGCTTTCGTGGAGAATCGCCGTCGACTAGTACCGCGACCCAGAAGTTTCGGAACAAGTGCAAGCGATGGATTCGCTTTCGTGGCTAGGCGCGGACCGCAGGCAAGGCGGCTTGCCTTGGCAAGGTTCGCAACGACGCCACGGAAGCGAAGACGCGCTTTCATGTTTTGAAACTTCTGGGTCGCGGTACCAGGCGTTGGGGCAACCAGACTGCGCCGCCGACGACCCCGGTGCAGTTTATGGCAAGCTACAGGGCGTTCAGCGCAATCGCGTCGGAGATCACGATGACCACCAGCCTCGAAGTCCTGGCAGCCGGAGCCATGAAACTTGCCCCTGCAGATCGTACACGCCTGCTTGAGCGCCTCATCGCGAGCCTGGACGTCGACTCCGAAGTCGAGCAAGCCTGGGAGTTGGCAATGCCGGACACCCACTCTCCTTTCGGCGGAAAACTGGGTGTCCCGCACTCTCCCTCCGGCGCAGCCGAACTCAAGACGTTAGTCCCCACATGGAAGCATTGATGCGGCTTGTGACATGCATAGCGCTTTTCGCCTTAGCAGGTTGTGCAACGGAATCAGGGCGCTTTTCGAATCTCACCGAGTCCACTGAGTTATGGGCATGCCATTACACGCAACTCCCCGCGGCTTCGGGATCGCGCATGAATTTGACGCCGGCGGCGAAGTCGGTGACGCGCTGGATGCCGATCCAGAGGGTTTTGACGCCGGGCTCGCCGTCGCCTTTGCGCGCCAGGAAGCCG
>JBGSKT010000687.1:0-7035 GCA_041741075.1 Lysobacterales bacterium | reverse complement strand
GCTCCGCTTCGACGTTGCCGCCGAGCACGATATCGGTGCCGCGGCCGGCCATGTTGGTGGCGATGGTGATCGCGCCGGGGCGCCCGGCCTGGGCCACGATCTGCGCCTCACGCTCGTGCTGTTTGGCGTTCAGCACTTCGTGCGGGACTTTGTGCTCGGCGAGCATTTTGGCCAGCATCTCGGAGTTTTCGACCGAGGTGGTGCCGACCAGTACCGGCTGCCTGCGGGCGTAGCAGTCCTTGATGTCCTCGATGATCGCGTCCCACTTGGCCTTGGCGCGCAGGAACACCAGATCGGCTTCGTCGCGGCGGACCATCGGCCGGTTGGTCGGGATTACCACTACCTCCAGCCCGTAGATGGTCTGGAATTCGTAGGCCTCGGTATCGGCAGTGCCGGTCATGCCGGCGAGCTTCTTGTACAGGCGGAAATAGTTCTGGAAGGTGATCGAGGCGAGGGTGTGGTTCTCGCGCTGGATCGGCACGCCTTCCTTGGCCTCGACCGCCTGGTGCAGGCCGTCGGACCAGCGCCTCCCGGCCAGGGTGCGGCCGGTGAACTCATCGACGATGATGATCTCGCCATCGCGCACGATGTAGTCGACATCGCGCTGGTACAGACTGTGCGCGCGCAGTGCGGCGTTGAGATGGTGGACCACGGCCAGATTGCTTGGGTCATACAGGCTGGCTTCGGCGCCGATGATGCCGGCCGCGCGCAGCAATTGTTCAGCGTTTTCCATGCCCTGCTCGGACAGGTGCACCTGCTTCTGTTTTTCCTCAACGAAATAATCGCCGGTCGCTTCTTCGGTCTGTTGGCGGGCCAGCTTGGGCACGATCTGATTGACCTTCAGGTACAACTGCGGGGAGTCGTCGGCCGGGCCGGAGATGATCAGCGGGGTGCGCGCCTCGTCGATCAGGATCGAGTCGACTTCGTCTACGATGGCGAAGAAATTGCCGCGCTGGTAGCGTTCTTCGCTGGACAGCGCCATGTTGTCGCGCAGGTAGTCGAAGCCGAATTCGTTGTTGGTGCCGTAGGTGATGTCGGCGGCGTAGGCGGCGCGCTTGTCTTCCGGACGCATGCCGGGAACCACCACGCCGACCTGCATGTCGAGGAAGTTGTAGACCCGGCCCATCCAGGCGGCGTCGCGGCGGGCCAGGTAATCGTTGACCGTGACCAGGTGCGCGCCCTTGCCGGCGAGTGCATTCAGGTAGATCGCCAGGGTGGCGACCAGGGTCTTGCCCTCACCGGTGCGCATTTCGGCGATGCGGCCCTGGTGCAGGACCATGCCGCCGATCAGCTGCACATCGTAATGGCGCATGCCAAGCACGCGGCGGGCGGCCTCGCGCATGGTCGCGAAAGCTTCCGGCAGCAGGGCGTCCAGGGTTTCGCCCTGGGCGATGCGTTCGCGGTATTCGCTGGTCCGGGCGCGAAGTGCCTCGTCCGACAGTGCCATTGTCGCCGGTTCCAGCGCGTTGATCGCGTTGACCTGCTTGCCAAGTTGACGTAACAGCCGCTCGTTACGGCTGCCAAAGATGCGGGTGAGTAGCGAGCTGAACATGCGGGCGGGATTTCCAGATTCAGAAATGCCAAGCCGCCCTGAAGGCGGCGGCTCGGGAGGAACAGCGTGGGGATGGCCGGGCAAAAAACAAGGTTCAGCGCTTGCCCTTGATGAACGTGTTGGGATTGACCAAGCGGCCATTGTCCCAGACCTCGAAGTGTACATGGGTGCCGGTCGAGCGGCCGGTCGAGCCGACTTTGGCGATCACCTCGCCGGGGCGGACCGGGTCGCCCACGGTCAGCAGATTGCGTGAATTGTGCGCGTAGCGGGTGACGTAGCCATTGCCGTGGTCGATTTCGATCACGTTGCCGTAGCCGCTCTTCTTGCCGGCGAACGAGACCACGCCCCCGGCCACGGCCAGAATGTCGTCGCCCAGGTTGGCGTCGAAGTCGATGCCGGGGTGGAATTCACGCGAACCGTTGATCGGGTCGTGGCGGTTGCCGTACTGCGAAGAGATGTAGCCACTGCGCAGCGGGATGCCGGTCGGGGTCAGGCTGCGGTCGATCGATCGGTCTTCAAGCAGGCGCTCGAGGATGCCCAGTTGCCGGGTCTGCTGCTGCATCTGCAGTTGCAGCCGGACCAGCTCGCCGGAAAACTGCTCGGGGGGGACCAGGCTCGCGGCTTCGCCCGGGCCGGGACCGCCAATGTCGGGTTCGCTGTCGAAATTGAATTCGCCGTCGTCGAGTTTGCCGAGTTTGGCCAGTCGTTCACCCAACGCGTTCATGCGGGTCGAGGCGGCCTGCAGGCGTCCGAGTTTGACCGCCATCGCGCCCATGTCGCGGACCATCACCTCATTCAGGCGGCTGACCTCGGAGCGTTGCTGGGCGAGTTCGGCTTGAGCTCCGCGCAATTGCGCACGCAACTGTTCGGGGCCGATGAAGGTCGCCCCCAGCCAGGAACCGATGCCGAGCAGGCCGAGCAACAGCAGCGTGCCCAGTCCACCGAGCAGCCAGCGCAGGCGGGAATTGCCAAGACGCAGGATTCTGCTGCTGGCAAATGGTCTGGCGACGATTATGATATTCATTGTTGCCTGACACCTCAAATTCGCGGAGCGCCATGCCCCCGGTTTCCAAGTCCACTCCGCCCTCGCCGTCGCCTTCGCCGCGGCCCGCGCTGGCTGTAAAAACGCCGATGCTCGGTGCGGTGCTCGATCACGCCGCCCGGCTGGAGCGGGCCAACCAGCAGTTGCATCAGCAACTGGACTGGCCATCGAACCTTCGCTTCGAGCTCGCCAACATCCGTACCGGCACGCTGGTTTTGATCACGCCTCTGGCCCCGGTAGCGGCCCGTTTGCGGCTGGAGCAATCCCGGATTCTCGAGATCGCCAGTCGCGCCTGGGCTACGCCGCTGACCAAACTACTGGTTAGAACCTTGCCCGCGATGGCCGCCAGGACCAGCCCGGCACCACCCCCACTCTCCCCGGCAGCGGCGCAGCATCTGCGCGCCGCGGCGGCGGCGGCCGACCCCGATATCGGGGAACTGCTGCGTCGCCTGGCGTCCTTTGCCGATCAATCCCGTCCTGGTCCAGGTCGCGGTCGCTAGCCCGACCTGGTGGTCTTTGCGTTGTTACGTCGCCCGCGCTACAGCGCGTGCGCCGGGTGAATGTAGGAAATCGGTGCCGCGGCGCTGTCCGGGTAGGTGATTTCTTCCCAGGCCTGGCGGTCGGCGAGCAGGGTACGCAGCAGCAGATTGTTGAGCTGGTGGCCGGATTTGTAACCATAGAACGCGCCGACCAGACTGTGCCCGAGCAGGTACAGATCGCCGATCGCGTCCAGAATCTTGTGTTTGACGAACTCGTCTTCGTAGCGCAGGCCGTCTTCGTTCAGGACCCGGTAGTCGTCGAGCACGATTGCGTTGTCCATGCTGCCGCCCAACACCAGATTTCGTTCGCGCAGCATTTCGATATCGCGCATGAAGCCGAAGGTGCGGGCGCGACTGACTTCCTTGACGAAGGAAGTGGTCGAGAAGTCGATTTCGGCCGAGGAAGTGCGCTTGGAGAACAGCGGGTGGGCGAATTCGATGCTGAAGCCGACCTTGAAACCGTCGAATGGATCGAAGCGGGCCCACTTCTCGTCCTCGCGCACGATCACTGACTTCTTGATGCGGATGAAACGTTTGTCGACGTTTTGCTGTTCGATTCCGGCCGATTGCAGCAGAAACACGAACGGGCCGGCACTGCCGTCCATGATCGGCACTTCGGAAGCGGACAGATCGACATAGGCATTGTCGATGCCGAGCCCGGCCATGGCCGACAGCAGGTGCTCGACGGTGGCGATGCGCACACCATCCTTGATCAGGGTGGTAGACATCGAAGTGTCGCCGACGTGTACCGCACGGGCGGCGATTTCCACCGGCTGGGCAAGATCGATGCGACGGAACACGATGCCGGTGTCGGGGGCAGCCGGGCGCAGGGTCATATAGACTTTCTGGCCGCTATGGATGCCGACGCCGGTGGCGCGGATCACGTTTTTCAGTGTTCGCTGCTTGATCATTGCGTGGGGAATCCCCGGGTCGACGGCACGTGGGCAGATTTGCCAAAGATAGCATGGCCATTCGTCGCGGCGGAACCCTTTTGCCAGAAAAATGCCATGACTCTGTTGTATCCGCGCAACAGTACCGGGTATGGCGGCGACCCGGCCGGATTCGCCGCGCCGCAAATCGGCGTTTGCGCCCACGACCGCAAAGCCGCGCTGGGCGCGGTCGGGGCCGCCGGTGGAGCAGGCTGCGGCGCCGGGCAGGTCGCGATCAGGGGTCGCGGCACAAACGCTGGGCTGATCAATGCCTACCGTACCAGTGCGCGTGCCACTAATCGTGGGCGCGGTAGTTTTCAGGTGATCCGGGTGCCGCAGTACAACAAGGCCAGTCTGGCCGGCACGGTGACCGCTTATCGCGGCCGCATCGCGCTGGCCTTGGGCGGTTCGTATTGGCTGGCCGAATTTGATCGCTTCGGAAATCGCGAGATGCACGGGCCGTTCCGCCTTGGCCAGGCGTTTGGGCACAGCCCCACCGCCCAGGCGATCGACTGGCAGGCAATCCGCAGCAAGAACCAGGCGGTGGCCGAATCACCGCGCGGCAAGCGTGGGCAGGGCGCAACCGGCGCACGGTTATGGGTTGGCGAGCGCGGCTTCCAGCAGGTGACTTATGTCGATCTGCTCGCTGCCGGAGTTGATCTGGCCGGTGTACCCAACGACGAGATTGCGCTGCTGCGCGGTGGTCAAGCCGTCGCCAGGCGAATTGTGGCCGGGGGCGATACATTCGGCCCCGGCGCACGCATTGAATTCTTCGGCGAACCGCGCGCTTCGCTGTATGGCCTGGAGGCAGCGTACAGCGTCGAACGGCTCGCCGGGCTGGTGCTCACGATCGCCGATGATGATCGTCCGCCCGGCCCATCACGACCGGCTTACGCCTGGGCAACCGGCCGCTATGCGCCCCAGAATGCCTACAATTTTGCCGCGCCGACCGCCGACCCCTGGTATGCCGACCGGTTGCTGGCGTTTGCCGGCACGCCGGTCGGCCACAGTGTTGAAATCGCCTGGTCGGCCCGCGCCCTGGTCGATCAAGTCGCGAGCGTGCACGCCGAACTCGCCGGTGTCACCGACTGGCCGGGTCCGGGACAGGATCATCAGGTGCGACTGCTGATCAATGGACAGAATCGCGCCCAGGTCGAAGCAGATGGCGTGAGCCTGATCGAGCTCGGCGCAGACATCGCGCTTGGCGCCGTAGATGGCCTGCTGCCGCTGCGGGTCGAAGCCACCGGCGCCACCGGGTTCGATTTCGATGTGGTCAATCTGGAAGCCATCGAATTGCGCTATCCGCGGCTGGCGGTTGCCGAGGGCGGGCGCTGGTTCGGTGAAGACGTGCAGTTCGGCGCGGTTGCCAACGACCCGATCCAGGACCCGCCCGGCGCGGCGGCAGGCCTGCTCGGCGACGGCTTCGAAGAGGAGCTTGCGGTCAGAGCCACGACCAGCCTCCGGGTGCGCAATTTGGATTCGGCCGAGCTGGTCGCCTACGCGCGCAGCCAGGGCATCTGGCGCTACCTCAGCGATACCCGGATGCTGCCGGCCGGCGCGGGCTTCGATGCCTTTGTGCCGACCATCGGCAGGGGCGACGATGTGTACGTGGCCGGTGTCGCCGCACTAGCGCGGCCGCGGGTCGAGGCACTTCCGACGCGCACCGATATCCAATCCGGTCCTGCCGATTATCTGGTCATCAGCCATGGGCTGTTCGTCGATCGGCTGGGTGCGTTGCTTGCTCGCCGTCAGGCGCAGGGCTTGCGCATCGCGGTGGTCGAAGTCGGGCAGATCTATCAGCAATTTGGCAATGGCGATCCCGACCCCGAGGCAATCGCTGCCTATATTCGTTTTGCGGCGGCGGTGCGCGGCACCCGCTATGTGCTGCTGGTCGGTGGCGACAGCTACGATTATCACGATTACCTGCACAGCGGTTCGCAGAGTTTCATTCCGACCCTGTACCGGCAGACCAACAACGTGGTGCACTTTGCCCCGCTCGATGCCGCGTTCGGCGACGTCAATCAAGACGGGCTGAGCGAGATCGCCGTTGGCCGGCTACCGGTGCGTAGCGCAGACGAGCTGGAGCTCCTGGTTGGCAAGATTCTGGCCGCCGAGGCACCGGTCGGCGGCCGTAGCGTCGTGCTCGCCACCGGCGCCAGCGACGCCGCCAATTCCTTTCCGGCCATGAGTGACATGTTTGCCGCACGTTTGCCTGGAAGTTGGACGCTCAGTCACGCCGATGTCGATAGCCTGGGCGTGGCCGGCACGCGCAGCGCACTGTTGGCGGGCTGGGCCGCAAGGCCCGCCTTGATCAGCTATGTCGGACATTCGGCGCCCGGGCAGTGGACCTTCGACCCGCTGTTTACCGCCAGCGAACTCGCCGCCCTGGCCGGTACCGAGTCGGTGCCGGCGGTGCTGCAATGGGGCTGCTGGAATACCTATTTTGTGTCGCCTAGCGCGGACTCGCTCGGTCAGGCGCTGCTGTTGCAAGGCAATCAGGGCGCGGCGGCGGTATTCGGTTCGGCGGCGCTGACCGACATTGCCAACCACAGCGCGCTCGGGCCGGAATTCTATGCCGGCCTGGCCGCCGGTCGGCGCATCGGCGACGCCCTGCTCGATGCCCGCAAGGCGCTCGCTGCGGTTGGGCGACGCTCGGTCGAGAGTCAGCAGGGTGGCAACCTGCTCGGCGACCCGGCGATGATCCTGCGCTAGCGTAGTGCTTCGCAGTTGTTCGACCGTATCGATTCGTAGATCCTCCGTTACGCCGCAAGTGGTTTTTGGGCATTGGTGGGGCGGTCGCTGTTCCACCTTGTGATGCGAGCTGTTCCAACAGAACGCTCCGGATCCTCCACACGATGAGACGAAGAAGGCGGGGGGCCAATCTACGTACAGGATCAGGAATCCCTGTCCTCAGGCTGGGACGGCCTCCCCGGTGAAGTGATGACATAGCAGCGCAAAAGCAACACGATTGCA
>JBGSKT010000686.1:0-2984 GCA_041741075.1 Lysobacterales bacterium | reverse complement strand
GCCGGCACCACCACCAGCGCCGGGTCCAGGGTGGCGACCGCGAAGCCGGGTAGGCCGTTGGGCAGACTGGCGCCGGCGGCAATGCCGGCCACATAGATGCGCTGCATGCCGGTTGAATACACACTGCTGTTCGGTCCGCCGGTATCCAGGAACGGGTAGCCCGGAATCTCGGCCGAGCTGGAGCTCACGCCGTTGTACTGGGTGACCGCGTGACGGTTGCTGAAGCTGTGGAACTGGTAGCCGCCGGTCGCTGGCTGGTAGGCCTGGCCGCTCAGGCCCTGGAACGGCAGCACCGAACCGGTACCAACCGAATTGACCAGGCGAAAGTCGAAATTGCCCGTGCTCCTGTCGATCACCCCGACCGCGATCGCGTTGCCACCATTGGCCGCGCCGTAGGCAAGCGTGGCCAGGCTCGCCCCATAGATTTCCTTGAGGGCGCCGTTGCCGACAAAGGCCGAATGGTCACCCATATCGACTTCGCCCAACTGCATGAAGGTGCCACCATCGAACAGGGTGGAGAACAGGTGGCCGTTGCTGTGTTGCCAGGTGCTGCCGATGTTGATGTCATCGACGCTGCCATGGGTGTCGCGGAAGCCGCCAACGAACGGGTCGAGCACGGTGCCGCCGGCGGGCTGGAAGTTGTAGCGCAGCGCCCAGTTCTGGCCATCGTCGGTGGACTCGAAATAATCGATCCGTTTCTGGTCGAAGTTGTTGGCGGCGATCACCAGGCGGCTACCGGCAGCCAGGGTAAAGCAATCGCTGGTGGTGTAGCGATCGGTCAGCGGCGGCGACACGCTGGCGAGGGTAGTGGTGTTGTCCGAGTTGCGCACGCGCAGTCCGCGCAATTCGAAATTCTTGATGTACGGCAGGAAGCTGTAGTTGGCATTGACGCACCAGTCGCCCAATCCGAAGGTGGAACCGGTATCCAGGCTGGACTGGATGCTGGCGACGCTGACCCCGTTCTGGGTGGGATTCAGGCGGTACAGGTCGATCGCATTGTTGTTCGGTGCGATATTGCGCAGGCTGCCGAGCAGCAGATCGTTGTTGCTGCCCAGGCGGTAGCCCAGCTTCAGTTCCAGCGGTGTGATGGTGTCGATCGGAACGGGCATCTTCCAGGCGGCACCAGCGCTGGCGGCGTGGCAGGTCAGGACGGACAGCAGCAGGACAACGGTACGCGGTGCGGTGGATGGTCTCATTTCGGTCTCCCGTTGGGTGGCGGCCGCGGGCCAAAAGCCGCGGGCCACTACCCAAGCGACAAACCGGGAGAACTCGCGCCAGCCGAGGTGGCCGGGGTCGTCCCAGCTGGCGCAAGGTCACTCGGTTTATCGCTTGGGTAGGTAACCGGCGACATTGGCCCGGCTGTGCCAAACCACCAGGAGAAGGCGATGAAACCAACATCCCTAGCGATTGTCTCGATGCCATCGGCCGCTCTGCGTCTGGTGCAACCAGTTATGGGCCTGAAACGGGGCTGGAGTTTCCCGGGAGGGGTGAGCCTGAAGGCGTATCCTCTGGCGAGTTCGCTTGGTTCAGCGGAGAGTGACATGCAAAAATTTCGATCGTGGTCAGCGCCCGTGCTGCTGGCCGGCTTGCTGGGGGCACTTCTGGCTGGCCCGGCCCAGGCCTTCAGCTATGTCATGGTCAGCGACCAGCACCTGGTCGATAGTTCGCCCCTGCTGCTCCGTGCCCAGGTGATCGAAGCGCCGGCGCCCGTGCGCGGGCCGGCGGGCATTGAGTCGCCCTACGCACTGCAACTGCAACAGCAGTTCAAGGGCCCGCCCTTGCCCAGGATCGTCCGTCTGGCGCTGCCCGGGGGTGTGCTTAGTTCCGGTTTCGGCGAGCATCACTTTGGCATTCCGACGCTGCACAAAGGTCAGACGTTGCTGCTGTTCGCCGACCTGCGGCGGGACGGCACGTTGCAGGCCGAGCAACTGACCCTCGGTTTGTTTTTCGAACAGCAGCACCAAGGCCTGCGCTACTTCACGCGGGCGCTGGACAGCGACGACGATCATGGCCAGGGGCGCAACGCCAGGTTCCACCAGCCGCGCGATGCCGAACGCTTTGAGACCTGGCTGCGAAGCGCAGTCGCAGGCCGGGCCGGTGACGTGGCGGACTATTTCCTGGAAGCCAAGGCGCTGCAACTGCCGCAGGCAAAATTCAATCTGTTGCTCGGCGGCAATGGCAACGCGGTCCGCTGGTTCCAGTTCGACAGCAATACCGCCCTGAACTGGGTGTCTACTGCCGCGGGTCAGGTCGGCATGGTCCAGGACGAATTTGCGATGATAACGGCGGCAGCCAATGCGCTGACCAACGACGCCGGCAGTAAGCTCACCGTGACCCACGGCGGGGGCACCATCGCCGTACCCGACACGCACTGCAATGACGGCGTGTCGGATGGCCACGGCGTACTATGGAACGATCCGCTGAATGCCATCCCAGGTAGCTACAGTTGTGCCAGCGGCGGGGTGCTGGCCAACGGTGGGCCTTGTTTCTTCACAACCAGCACGATGTCCAACGGCCTGCCTTACAACGAAGCGTTCGAAGGCCGTATCCAGGTACAGGATGGCGTCGCCTGCTACTTTGATGGCGATAGCGGCAAGAACGGTGCCGAAGTGATGGCCCACGAAATGGGCCACGTGGTCGGCTTGGCGCATTCCTGCGGCGACGCCCAAAGTGGTACTTGCGCCAGCGCCACCGCCGCCGAGCAAATCGCCACCATGCGCGCCACCGCCTTCGGCGATGGCCGCGGTGCGGCACTGATGCCAGACGATCGGGCCGCGCTGGCCCTGGTCTATCCAGCAGCCGCCGGGATGCTGTTTGCGAACAGTTTCGAATAGCCGCCGAACGCGAAGCAACCGGCCTGCCGACCGCTACCGTGCCGGGCCACCGAATCGCTGCGGCTGCATGCAAACCAGGAAGTTCGCAGGCGCAGCTCCGGAGGGAACCGGCGGCAGCAGTTCGCCCTCCGCGCCAGCGCTGGGAGTGAC
>JBGSKT010000685.1:0-5555 GCA_041741075.1 Lysobacterales bacterium | reverse complement strand
GCAAGCTGTGGGTGGGCGAGCCCGGCTTCTACCGGGTGAGCGCTTTGATGCTGGCGGCCGCCGGAATCGATCTGGTCGGCGTGCCGGTGGCGGATATCGCCATCAGCTTCCGCGGATTGGGTGTGCCCCGGCGCGTCAATGCTGCGAGCGCCACCTTTGCCGCAGATTCGAGCATCGACTTTCTGGTGCGTCCGGGTTATTCGTTGTACTCAGCCGAGTTGCCCTATCTACTGCGTAGCGATGGCGTCGGCGTGGTCGCGATCGCCAGCGAGCCGCGCACCGCCAGCGTGCTGCGCCCGGCCTGGTACTGGGCCAGCACGCGCTATGCACCGGATCGCTGGTACAACGTCGGCTCGCCCGGTGTCGATCCCTGGCAGGCCGACCGGCTACTGGCGTTTTCCAACCAGGCGGCCACCGTCGACTTGAGTCTACAGACCAGCGCGGTCGCCAGCACCGAGTTTGCCGCCCGGCTCAGCGCCGATCTGATCGGTGTCACCAACTGGCCCGGCGCCGGACAGGACCATCACCTTGTCTTGAGCGTCAACGGCAGCCAGCGCGGCGAAGCCGTGTTCGATGGCGGGCGGGCCGAGACCCTGTCGGTGTTGCTGCCGGAGCTCGGCAACGGCACGCAGGCGATCACGCTCAGCGCGGACGGCCAGACCGGTTTCGATTTCGACCTGATCAACCTGGAGTCGGTCGAATTGCAGTACCCGCGGCTGCCGGTGGCGAGCGCTGGCCGCCTGTACATGCAGCGGACCAATGCCGATAGCGACGATGGCGTAAGTAGTGGTGGCGATAGCCTCGGCGATGCGTCCTTCGCCGCCGACTTCGAGGGCGAGTTCACCCCGCCCGGATTCATCGCCAGTGGTTTCGCCGATAGCGCACTGGTCGCCTATGCCGGTAGCGGCGATGACTGGCGCGCGTTGAGCGCCGTCGAAGCGGCCAGTGGCGGTGCCGCGACGGTGCCGCTGATCGCCAGTGCCAGCGACTATTTCATCGCCAATGTTGCGGCCCTGCCAGCGCCGCGGATCGAAGCCGTGCCGGGTGCCGAGGAGCTGCTGTCCGGCAGCGCCGATTACCTGATCATCAGCCATGCCGCCTTCCTCGGCGCCATGCAGCCGCTGGTTGATTTGCAGCAGTCGCGCGGCCTGAGCACCCGGGTGGTCGATGTCGCCCAGGTGTTCCTGCAGTTCGGCGATGGCCTGCCCGAGGGCGACGCGATCCGAGGCTACCTCCAGCAAGCTGTGACCGGCATGGGCGTGCGCTATGTACTGCTGGTCGGCGCCGACACCTACGACTACAAGAATTTTCTTGGCCTCGGCTCGGTCAGCCTGGTGCCGACCCTATACCAGTCGCTGGGCAATGGCATCCGCTACGCACCGACCGACAATGCGCTGGCCGATTTTGACAATGATGGCGTGCCGGAAGTCGCGATCGGTCGATTGCCGGTGCGTAGCCTGGCCGAGTTCCAGGCTCTGCGCGACAAACTCGTGAGTGTCGACGGCAGCAACCCGGGTCGCCGACTGTTGCTGGTCGCCGGCGGCAGCGATGCCGAATCCGACTTCAAGGCGATCAGCGAAGGTTTTGCCTCGCGTTTGCCCGGCAACTGGCAGTCGAACCGCGCCTATGTCGATGATCTTGGCGTCGGTGGTGCCAGCAATGCGCTGCGCGGCCAACTCAACTCGGGCGCCGGACTGGTCAGTTATGTTGGGCATTCGGCGCCGATCCAGTGGAGCAGCGAGGACCAGACCCTGCTTACCGCCGGCCAGGTCGGCGCGCTGACCGGCGCGGTCAGCGATCTGGTCGTGCAATGGGGTTGCTGGAACAGCTACTTCGTGTCGCCACGCGCCGACACCATGGCGCACGCCTTCCTGTTGCCGGCGCATCACGGTGCGGCGGCGGTGATCGGCGTGTCCACCCTGACCGAAGTCGAGGCCCACCAGGCGCTCGGCGATGCGCTCTATCCGCGCCTGCTGCCCGGCACCCGGATCGGCGATGCCCTGCTCGCTGCCAAACGATCCTTGGCCGGGCAACAGGGCATCATCCGCGACATCCTGCTCGCCAGCACCCTGCTCGGCGATCCGGCCATGCCGGTCAGATGACCGACGACGAGAACAGCCGTCGCCCCGGCGAACGCCGGGGCCCAGTGGTGACCCTATCGTCACTTCAGATACTGGGTCCCGGCGTTCGCCAGTTCAGGGGACAGAAGACCGAGGACAGAAGACAGCAACAGCCGTCGCCCCGGCGAACGCCGGGGCCCAGTGCTGACCGTATCGCCACTCCAGACACTGGGTCCCGGCGTTCGCCGGGACGACGGCGTTTCCAGGGGACATAAGACGGCGGACAGGGTAGGGGGTACCGGACACAATGTGGGAGCGACCGCAGGTCGCGACTCTCGCAGCGGCCAGCAGTCGCAACCTGCCGTAACCTTCGCCAATGGCGGCCGCTGCAATCTTTTGGTGTCGCCATGGGGCGGTCGGGTGGGTGTTGTGATCCAATAGCTTGACATGCCTGATGGTTGGGGAATTCAGCCCGCGGCATGCGACCCGCATTGCGACCACCGTCCTCGTTGCCCAAGGCTCAAAGACCCATGAACATTCGCATGTCTCCGCGACTCCAGCGTGCAGTGCGGCCGGTCCGGCGCAATGCCGTACTGGTTTTGCTTGCGCTGATGGGGAGTCTGTTCGCCGACACCGCCAGCGCCGTGTTGTCCATTCGGCCGATTGCCTGGAACATCATCGGGCTGGATAGCAACAACGTTACCGTGGGACCGAACCGGTTTCCGGGGGCGGCCCGCGTCTGTACCGACGCCACGCCCAGCAACGGGGCGATAACGGTTACCTGGAACTGGACCACGGCCGACGCTTTCATCGGCCTTCGTGCCGGCTCGCAGAACCCGGTGCTGCTGCCGGCGCTGGCGGCGAACAGTTGCGCCGACGCCTACTTCGAAGTCGAAATCGTCCGCAACGCCTCGGCCTACGACCACACCCGGCGCTATCGTATCGATGCCGACGATGCCGATCCCGGGTTGGTTTCCTCGGCGGTCCCGCGCGAAATTTACGTCGAACATTTGATCTCGCAAAGCCGCAATGCGGTGACCGACATCCAGTTCGGCACCAGCATCCCCAGCCTGGTCTCGGTGGCGGCGGGCGGGTCGATGAACCTGGTGGTAGGCAACACCTATTTCATCCGTCTGATCGGCGGCACCGCGACCCAGGGCTACGAACAACTGGAGACCTTCATCGGTTTCAAGAACACCGTGTTTCGGATCCTCAACGTGGCTTCCACGTTTCCCGCCGACACTTCTGCGACCGTCTCCAGCCCCACCGATGTCCTGTATCTGGATGGGTGCGTCTGGGAAAACGACATCAACAGCCCGAACTATCGCTCCTGTCTTTCCACCGGGAAGACCGGTGGCGCGCCGGTGGCGATCACCTATCAAGTGCAGATCATCTCCGGCGCCGGCACCACGGAAACGCTGAATTCCTTGTTCCACGATTTCTCCGGCAGCAGCTATCACTACAACGCCGACTTCTCGTCGAGCGTACGCTTTGCCAACATCCTCGACCCGACCACCTCGACCATCGCCAAGAGCTTCACGCCCAGCACCATACCGGTGGGTGGCATTTCGACGCTGTCGTTCGTGATCGGCAACCCCAACGCCTTTTCGGTCAGCGGCTACAGCCTGATCGACAATCTGCCGGCCGGCGTGGTCGTGGCGACGCCCGCGACGACCAGCACCAGCGGCTGCGGAACGCCGACTTTCGCGCCGACGGCGGGCGCGACTTCACTGAATTTCTCCAATGGCACGGTTGGCGCGAACAGCAGTTGCACCTTCACCGTTCAGGTAACCAGCGCGGCCACCGCCACCTACAACAACACCACCGAATTCCTGTTGATCGATGGCATCAGCACCACGCATACCGCGTCGGCTTCGTTGATCGTCAACAATGCGCCAGCGCCGCCGGCGTGTACCAATGGACTGGAACTTGCCACCTGGCGGATGGAGCCGGCGGCCGGGACCGGAACGCCACCGACGTTTACCTTCAAGAGCAATCGGGTTAGCAGCGCGACGGCCAGCTATACGGGAACCGGCACCCAGGCCATATCGACGGTCGCGCAAACCGGCTCCGCCGTTAACTACTGGCAGGTGACTGGCGGTTGGCCAGCCAACAATACCGGTTTCCCCAATGCCGGGGCGCCGTACTACGAGTTTGTGCTCGACACCACGAATTTCACCGGTGTCCAGATTGCGTTTGATTACACCGTTCAAGGAAACTGGGCGAGCAGCAACAACAACCATCTGTACGTTTACTCCAGCGCCAATGGCGGAGCGTTCAGCACTCTCAGTGATACGGTTGGATTTTTCAAGAACGATCCCTTCGTGAATCGCGCGGACACCGCCGCGACCACCGGTTCCAGCACTACCACCTTCCGCATCAATGCGGTGGGCCAGCAGCAAGTGACCGCCGCGTTTTTCATCGACAACATCGTTTTTACCGGCTGCGGCGTGCCGCAACAGCCGCCGCTGACCAAGGCGTTCAACCCCACCACGATTGCGGTCGGTGCCACCTCGACGCTGACCTTCACCCTGGGCAACGAAAACAACATCGCGCTGACCGGTGCGGCGTTTACCGACGCGCTGCCTTCGGGCTTGCAGGTTGCGGCGACGCCAGCGGCGACCTCGACCTGCGGCGGCACCTGGGCGCCGACGGCCGCTAGCACCACGTTAACGTTCAGCGGCGGCACGATCCCGGCGCGGGTCGGCACTGTCAACGGCAGTTGCACGCTTTCGGTTGCCGTCACCGCTACCTCGCCGGGCGCGCGCACCAACGTGAGCGGCCCGATCTCGACCACACAGACCGGTACCAACTCCGGCCCGACCGGCTTTGGCACCGCATCACTTACCGCCATTTCGCCGCCGGTGATTGCGAAGCAATTCTCGCCATCGACCATTCTGAGCGGTGGGGTCAGCACGCTGACCTTTACCATCACCAATCCCAACCCCAGCAACGCGATTGCGGGCGTGGCATTTACCGACACCTTCCCGGTGCTGCCCGCAGCGATGGTGGTGGCGGCGGCGCCGCTGCCGACCAACACCTGCAGCCCGGGACCACCACCGCCGGCGCCGGCTCGGTTTCGTTGAGCGGCGCGGGCGTGCCAGCAGGCGGCAGTTGCACGGTCGGCGTCAATGTCAGGGCGCCAGCGCCGGCAGTGGGCACCTACAACAACACCAGTAGTGTCGTCTCGCATATCGTCAATGGCGCGACCATCAATGGCAATACCGCCAGCGCTTCACTGTTGGTCAATGCGGCAACTCCGAGCATTTCGCTGATCAAGCAGATCAGTACCAGCCCGCTCGGGCCATGGTTTTCCTATCTTGCGGTTCCGCTGGGCACGCCGCTCTACTACCAGTTCACGGTCGAAAATACCGGCGATGTGCCGCTGGTGATGCCGGCTTCCCCGGGTTATGTCACCGATGTCAGCGTGCCCGGGCCGAATGTCGATACCACCAGTTGTTTCGCCGGCTGGACCGATCCGCTGCCGGTGGCGGT
>JBGSKT010000684.1:0-1560 GCA_041741075.1 Lysobacterales bacterium | reverse complement strand
GCACTGTTGCCACAGCAGGCCGTCCTGCGGCACGGCAAAACCCGCGGCCAGCACCGCCTCGGCCGAACCGATGCTCGGATGCCCGGCGAAGGCAATCTCGCGCTGCGGTGTAAAAATGCGCAGTCGGTAACTCGGCGCGACCGAAGCGTCCGGCCCCGACTCCGGAGCCAGCACAAAGGTGGTCTCGACCAGATTGCTCCAGGCCGCGAACGCCTGCATCCGCTGCGCCGTCCAATCATCGGCAGCGAGCACCACCGCAAGCGGATTGCCGCCCCCGGCCCGTTCGGTAAACACATCCAGTTGAAAGAATTCGATGCGCTGCATCCGCCCACGCTAACCGAGCCCGTGCCGACAGCGCAATCCTGTTCGGAAGGCGGAAGTCAGACGACGGCCGCGCGTAACCCGGATGATCCGCAGCGTAGCCCGGCGCCCGGTCCGGACGCCGGTGGCGGCGCCACCCACGGGGTCCCGGCCTTCGCCGGGACGACGCCGTTCGGGAGTCTGCGGATGGGTGTCGGTGGTTTGGTTCCGGCTGGACGGGCTTGGGTATGACGGAACGGTTGCAGCGGGTATCCTTACCGCTTGCTGCGCTTCGGCACACTCACACTGATTGGATAGGCGCCCGATGCTGTTGATGATCGACAACTACGACAGTTTCACCTACAACCTGGTGCAGTACCTGGGCGAGCTGGGCGAGGATGTGCGGGTGTTTCGCAATGATGCGCTGGAGGTGGCGGCGATTGCCGCGCTGGCGCCTGCGCGGATCGTGATTTCGCCGGGGCCGGGCACGCCGGACCAGGCTGGCGTATCGCTGGCGATGATCGCGGCGCTCGGCGAGCGCATTCCGATTCTTGGCGTTTGCCTCGGCCACCAAAGCATCGGCCAGGCCTTTGGCGGGCGCGTGGTCAGGGCGCGGAAGATCATGCACGGCAAGACTTCGCTGATCCATCACAACGATTGCGGCGTGTTTCGCGGCCTGCCCAATCCGTTCGAGGCGACCCGCTATCACTCGCTGGTGGTCGAGCGCGACAGCCTGCCCACCTGTCTGGAGATCACCGCCTGGACCGAGCACGAAGACGGCAGTTTCGACGAGATCATGGGGCTTCGCCACCGCAGCTTGCCGATCGAGGGCGTGCAGTTTCATCCGGAATCGATCCTGACCCGGAGCGGGCTTGATCTGCTGCGCAATTTCGTCGGCGCCGATCGGCGCGCGGCCTGAGTCGGTCATGGCGATTGTTGGCGCCTTGCAGGTGCTGGTCGAAGGCCGCGACCTGAGCGCCGATCAGGCCGCCGACGCGATGCGCCAGATCATGGCCGGTACTGCCAGCCCGGCGCAGATCGGCGCCTATCTGGTCGCGCTGCGGATGAAGGGCGAGACCACCGATGAGATCGCCGCGGCGACGCGTGTAATGCGCTCGCTGATGACGCCGGTGGACATGCCCACCGAGCATCTGACCGATATCGTGGGGACCGGTGGCGACCACGCCTGCACTTTCAATGTATCGACCGCAGCCAGCTTCGTTGCCGCGGTGGGCGGCGCCCGGGTCGCCAAGCATGGCA
>JBGSKT010000683.1:0-3085 GCA_041741075.1 Lysobacterales bacterium | reverse complement strand
TGTGCAGACATTGTTCATCGCGGTGGCGGCGCATCGTCTTGTCGCAGACGCCGACGGCGGCGACGGCGCAGCCCTAGCGAAGTCGATCCTGCATGCGGTGCCGGTGGACTGATGCGGCCCCTCACCCGGCCTTCGGCCCCCCTCTCCCCGCATGCGGGGAGAGGGAAACGCGCGCGACGAGCGAGTAGTAAAGGGACGAAAGGTGCTTCCCCAAAGCGCAAAGACTTGAGTGCGTGCAAGGAGTACATCTTTACGATTCACCCTTGCTCGCTACGCTCACTCTTCCCTCTCCCCGCATGCGGGGAGAGGGTGGCCGAAGGCCGGGTGAGGGGCGATGAGTGATCCGGGTACCCGGCTGAGGAGATTCGTCGAACGCCGCGCCGCGAAATGGATCAAACCGCGTGCGCCGGAAGCCTTGCCGGTCACGTTCGACCGCAAGCGTATCTATGTGCTGCCGACCGGATTCGGCATATTTTTCAGCGTGCTGCTGGTCGCAATGCTGCTGGGCGCGCTGAACTACAACAACAACCCTGCACTACTGCTGGCGCTGCTGCTGGGCGGCGCGGCACACACCGGGCTGTTCGCGGCGCACCTGCAGTTGTCGGGCCTCAGCATCACCGCGATCGGCGCCGACCCGGTCAGCGCCGGAAAACCGCTGCAATTGCGGATACATGCACGTGCCGAACCGGGCCGTGAGCGGCGCGGGTTGCGCATCGCGTCGGGCGCACACACCGCATTCCTCTCGCTGCAGCAGGGTGCAGGCGAGGCAGTGATCGAACTGCCGACCGAACGTCGCGGCTGGCTCGAACCCGAACGCCTGCGCATCTCCACCACGCGTCCGCTGGGCGTGGTCGTGGCCTGGAGCTACGTCTGGTCGGAAACCCCTTTGCTGGTGTACCCGGCGCCGGAAGCGCAAGGTCCACCGCTGCCCGAAGGCGGCGGCGATCGTGCCATCGCGCGCATGCACCCCACAGGCGACGACGTTCATCATCTGCGCAGTTATCGACGTGGTGACTCGCGACGCGCCATTGCCTGGAAACCGTCCGCGCGCCGCGATGAACTGCTCGTGCGCGAGTACGAGCAACCGCTAGGGGCCGATATCGATCTGGACTGGCGCGAACTCGCGGCACTGCCCTACGAAGCACGCATCCGCCGACTTGCCCGCTGGGTCGATGATGCCGAACGCGACGGCCGCCGGTATCGCCTGATCCTGCCCGGGCAGCCACCGCTCGGGCCGGCCGAGGGCGCCGCACATCGACATGCCTGCCTGAAAGCGCTGGCTCTGATGCCGGAGGCCGTCGGGCGTGGCTGACCGGAACGCAAACGCACCGCCACTGGATCCACTCGCCCGGCTCTGGACCCTGGCAGCCGCAGGGACCTGCCTGCTGCCGCTGCTGTTGCAGGTGCCGCCGGTGCTTGCGTTCGGTATCGGCATTGTCGCCATCGCCATTCCGTTCCTGGCGCGCGAGGGCCGCGCGCCAAGCTGGTTGCGGTTGCTGTTGATCGCCGCACTGCTCGGCACGGTGATGACGCGCTACGACTATCGGTTCGGCCGCGATACCGGCTGCGCACTTCTGGCGACGATGCTGGCCTTGAAACCGGTGGAAATGCACAGCCTGCGCGACGCCCGCAGCCTGCTCGGGTTCGCCCTGTTCGCGCCGTTCGCGACCTTTCTTCTGGATCAGGGGCCGTTGACGCTGACCCTCGGCCTGATCGCCGCAGTGACCGTGCTGGCGGCGCTGGTCAAACTGAGCGAAATCGAGGTCGATGAACTGTCGCCACCCGGCAAACCCTGGCGACGCTTCACGGTAGTCGCACGGATGATCGCAATCGGCCTGCCGCTGGCGATGGTGGTGTTCTGGCTGTTTCCTCGCTTCAGCGTGCCAATGTGGGGTGTCCCCGAACGTGCACTCGCCCGCCCCGGGCTATCCGACAGGATGTCCCCGGGCGATTGGATTGATCTGATCGCCGACGACACCCCGGCCCTGCGGGTGACGTTCTCGGGCGATGCGCCGCCGACCTCGCAGATGTATTGGCGCGGGCCCGTACTGTGGGATTTCGACGGCCGCAGCTGGACGGCGGTGGAATGGTCGAGATCGGTCGGCACTGCGCGCGCAGTGCCCGGGCCGAAGACTTACGACTACGAACTGGAAGTGGAACCGACCGAGCGTCATCAACTGGTGGCGCTGGAGCTGCCGCTGGCCGCGCCGCCCGGCACCCGCCTGTACAAGGACTTCAGCCTCCACAGCGACGAGCAACTGAACGGAATCACCCGCTGGCGCATGCGTTCCGCGCCGCAGACGCAGTTCGAAACCGACCTGCACCCCTCGTTGCGCCGACTCGCACTACGGCTACCCGCAGGCTACAACCCGCGCACACTGGCGTTGGCGGCAGGTTGGCGCAGTGAAGCCGGACCATCCAGCGCGATCAGCGACGAAGCCATCGTCAAGCGCGCGCTGGCCTGGATCAAAAGCGACTTCGCCTACACCCTCGAC
The DNA here is from genome assembly GCA_041741075.1 of Lysobacterales bacterium. Taxonomy (GTDB): domain Bacteria; phylum Pseudomonadota; class Gammaproteobacteria; order Xanthomonadales; family Ahniellaceae; genus 0-14-3-00-62-12. Next base: position 590 of record JBGSKT010000683.1, on the reverse strand, counting down.
ACCCCGCTGCTCGGCCGCAACACCGTCGACGAATTCCTGTTCGAGCAGAAGGCCGGTTTCTGCGAGCACTTCAGCGGCGCCTTCGTGGTGCTGATGCGCGCGGCGGGCATCCCTGCGCGAGTGGTCACCGGCTATGTCGGCGGCTATCGCAACCCGGTCGGCGACTATTGGCTGGTCCGCCGATCCGACGCCCATGCCTGGACCGAAGTCTGGCTGCGGGGACGCGGCTGGGTGCGCGTGGACCCCACCGCCGCCGTCGCGCCCGAACGCATCTACGACACCATCGCCGATCGCAGACCGGGCGCGCTCGGCGGCTTCGCAGGGCTGACCTCGGTCTTCAACGTCGGCGATTGGCTGCGTCGTGGCTGGAACGACTTCGTGCTGGGCTACAACGCCGGTCGCCAGCGCCACCTGCTGGAATCACTGGGCGTGCCGGACCTGGACTCGGCTCGATTGATCCAGCTGTTCATGCTCGCCACCATTCTGGCGATGTCCGCCATGTTCTGGCTTGCCACCCGGCAGGAACGCGAGCGTGACCCGGTCCTGCGCGCCTGGCGGTCACTGGAGCAGCGTTATCGCCGGCTGGGGCT
>JBGSKT010000682.1:0-5785 GCA_041741075.1 Lysobacterales bacterium | reverse complement strand
CCGCGACCCGAGCCCGCAGCGCCTGCTCGTCGATCATGGCCGCGGCCTGGGGCTGCGTGGCGAAGGCGTGCAGATCGCCCGCTCCGGCGATGACCTACAAACCGTCGATGCCTGCTCCGGCGCGCTGATGCTGTTGCCGCGCGCGGTCTGGCAGCGGATCGGCGGATTCGACCCGCACTTCTTCCTGCACGGCGAGGATCTGGACCTGTGTCGGCGGGTGCGGCTGGCCGGATTCCGGGTGGCGGTCGCCAACCGCGTCCAGGTGGTCCACCGTCAGGGCAGCTCCAGTCGCAGCCGGCCCTTGTTCGTGGCCTGGCACAAACACCTGGGCCTCGCCCGCTATCTGTTGCGCTATCAGGCGCCAGGGCCTGGCCAACGCCTGTTCATTGTGCTCGGCATCGCCGCCATGTTCCTGCTGCGCGGCCTGCCCCGGGCCTTGTTCCCGCCCCGGTAGATGCGCAAAATGTAGGAGCGACGCTCGCGTCGCGACATGCCTATCGAAGCAGTAGCCGAATGTGGGAGCGACGGCACGTCGCGACATGGCTATCGAAGCGGCAATCGCGACGTTCCGTCGCTCCCACAAACAGCCCCATCGCTCCCTCGCGGCCTCGGCCCCACCACCCGCGCTACTCCACCACCACCGGGATCCCCGCGATCCGCGCCTGCCATTCGCGCGGGCCGCTTTCGTGTACCGAATTACCCTGGCTGTCCACCGCCACCGTCACCGGCATATCGACCACGGTGAATTCATAGATCGCCTCCATGCCGAGATCGGCAAAGCCAACCACGCGGGCGGCCTTGATCGCCTTCGACACCAGGTAGGCGGCGCCGCCGATCGCGATCAGATAGACCGCGCGGTGGCGCTTGATCGCCGCGATCCCGAGCGGGCCGCGCTCGGCCTTGCCGACCATGCCGAGCATGCCGGTCGCGGCCAGCACCTGTTCGGTGAACTTGTCCATGCGCGTCGCCGTGGTCGGGCCGGCCGGGCCGACCACTTCATCGCGCACCGGATCGACCGGACCGACGTAGTAGATCATCCGGTTCCGGAGATCGACCGGCAATGGCTCGCCGCGATCGAGCAGCTCGACCATGCGTTTGTGCGCGGCGTCGCGCCCGGTCAACAGCTTGCCGGACAGCAGCAGCACTTCGCCCGGCTTGAAGCTGGCGACCAGTTCCGGGCTCAAGGCATCGAGATCGACCCGGCGGCCCTGGCTGGCGTCATAAGTGAGCTTCGGCCAATCGGCAAGCGATGGCGGCTCGAGCATCACCGGGCCGGAACCATCGAGCACGAAATGCGCGTGCCGGGTGGCGGCGCAGTTCGGGATCATCGCCACCGGCAGGTTGGCGGCGTGGCAGGGATAGTCCCTGACCTTGACGTCGAGCACCGTGGTCAATCCACCCAGTCCCTGGGCACCGATACCGAGCGCGTTGACCTTTTGGTAGATCTCGATGCGCAGTTCCTCGGCGCGGTTGCTCGGGCCGCGGGCGAGCAGTTCCGGCATGTCGATCGCGTCCATCAGCGACTGCTTGGCGAGCAGCATGGCTTTCTCCGCGGTGCCGCCGATGCCGATCCCGAGCAAGCCCGGCGGACACCAGCCGGCGCCCATGGTTGGCACCGTCTGCAGCACCCAATCGACCACCGAATCGGACGGATTCAGCATCACGAACCGGGACTTGGCCTCGGAGCCGCCGCCCTTGGCCGCGACCGTGACCCCGACCGTGTCGCCCGGCACCAGCTCGACCTGGATCACCGCCGGGGTGTTGTCGCGGGTGTTCAGGCGCTTGCCGGCCGGGTCGGCCAGCACCGAGCCGCGCAGCTTGTTGTCCGGATCCAGCCAGGCCCGGCGCACGCCGGCATTGATCATGTCCTCCAGCGACTGGTCGCCCGCGAAGCGCACCTGCATGCCGACCCGCAGGAACACATTGACGATGCCGGTGTCCTGGCAGATCGGCCGGTGGCCTTCGGCGCACATCCGCGAATTGATCAGGATCTGTGCCATCGCATCGCGCGCCGCCGGCGATTGCTCGCGCTCGTAGGCCGCGTTCAGATTGCGGATGTAATCGACCGGGTGGTAATAGCTGATGTACTGCAAAGCATCCGCAACGCTCTGGATCAGGTCTTCGTTCTTGATCGTGGTCATGCCCATGTCTCCCGTTGTGGAATCGACGATGGTGGATGCGCTGCGCATATCCACCCAACTTTATCTACCTTTCAGAACACGATATTGACCATGACCAGCATGACCACGATGAACAGCAACGACAACGGCACACCGGCGCGCAGCAGGTCGCGCGGCTGGTAGTTGGCCGGACCAGCGATCAGCGACAGCACCGGATTGGCGGTGCTGATGAAACTGTTCGAGGCCGACAGCGCCACGATCAGGGCGAATTCGGTCGGGTTGCCATTGGCGGCCAGCGCGATATTGACCGCCATCGGCACCATCACCACGGTCGCGCCCACGTTCGTCATCACCATGGCGAACAGGCTGGTCAGCACCGCGACCGCGAGCTGCAACAGCCACAGCGGCACGTCGCCCAGGTAGGCCAGGGTCTCCTGGGCGATCCAGGCGGCGGTGCCGGTTGCGTCCATTGCCCAGCCGAGCGGGATCAGCGCCGCCATCACGAAGATGGTTTTCCAGTTGATCGCGTGCAGGGCTTCTTCCATGTTCAGCACACGGGTCAGCAGCATGCCGACCGCGCCGACCATCAAGGCCAGCGGCAGGGGTAGGTCGGACACCAGTGCCAGCACCAGGGCCAACGCGAAGAAAAACACCGCGAAGCGCAGCCGTTGCGGGTGTTGGTCCTGGGCCTTGGGGTAGTCGGTCACCACCACGAAGTCGCGATCCTCGGCGGCGTCGGAGACATCCTGCCAGGCGCCGTGCAGGGCCAGGGTATCGCCGGCGCGCACGGTCTTGGTGCGCATGTCCTGACGGAAGATCTTGCCGCCGCGACCGAGCGCCAGCACCGATACCCCGAAGCGCTTGCGCAGCCGGAGTTCGGCCACGGTCTGCCCGATGAAGCGCGAAGTCGGCGGCACCACTGCTTCGGACACGCCGGCGCGGGCCGGCTGGAACAAGGCCGCAAAGTGCTCGAGCTCGGGCGCCACCGACAGGCTGTGCTGTTCGGCAAAACTCTGGATCGCGCCGTGCTGGCCGAGCACGCCGAGCACGCAGCCGCTGTGCACGATCTGATCGGCGTGCGGCGCCAGCCGCTTTTCCTCGCCGGAGCGGTAGGCAAGAATCAGCGGAATGCCGGGGGTGGCCTCGATCTCGCCGATCCGATTGCCGACCAGATCGCTCGCGTCCAGCACGGTCAGTTCGCGCAGCTCGCCTGCGATGCCATAGACTTGTTCGAAATAGCCCTCGGTGGTGGCCGGGTTGACCGCCAGGCCCTCATCCTCGCGCGGCGGTTGCACACGGGGCCAGTAACGATAGAAATAGCCGAGCCCGGTCAGCCACAGCGCCAGCCCGATCGGGGTCGCGCTGAACAGTCCGATCGGCTGCAACGTGTCGGCGCCCGAGGGCAGGTTGCGGTTGACCGCGAGAATCAGGTCGTTGAGCAGAATCTGTGGGGAGTTGCCCACCATAGTCATGGTGCCGCCGAGGATGATGCAGCAGGCCATCGGCAACAGCAGACGCGCGATCGGTACGCCGGTGCGGGTCGAAATCCGGCTCACCACCGGAAGGAACAACGCAGCCACCGCCGGATTCTGCATCATTGCCGAGATCAGCCCGGTAACCGCGCACAGGGTAAGCAACAGACGTCGTTCATCGCCCCGGGACAAACGCAGGATGAAGGACGCCGCACCACCCAGCACGCCGGTGCGGTCGAGACCGGCGCCCATGATCATGGTCGCCATGATCGCGATCACCGCATTGCCGGCGAAACCAGTGAACAACTGCTCCCCCGGCACCAGCCGGGTGATTCCGAGCACCACCAGGATCAGCAGCGCCACCACATCGGCGCGCAGCCAGTCCAGCATGAACATCAGCAGCGTGAACCCGACCAGCCCGAGCACCAGCAGCATGTCGGAATTGAGGGTCAAACCACTGGCCATGGGCCTTCGCTGCGACCTTGCGGGAAGAGTGCGACAGTGTAATCGACCCAGGCCGGGTCCGGAGCCAGAAAAAACCGCGCATCGCCTGAATCCGGGAGCGAAATGTGGATGTGATAGGTGGAACCGGAATGTAAAAGCGAAAAGTGGGAGCGGAATGCGGAAGTGAAAAGTGGGAGCGGAATGTGGGAGCGACGGAACGTCGCGACTGTCACCTCGATAGCCCTGTCGCGACGTGCCGTCGCTCCCACAACCATCCCACAACCCCCACCAACCCCCGAAGCCCCATAACTTGCGAAAAATCCCACCCCGATTTCCGACAACCGCCAGCGCCATCAACCACCACCAACGCCACACTGGCCCCATGTCCAACACGCCTACCCACCGCGGCTACGGCGCACTGCGCCGGGGCCGATACTCCGAACCTGGGCGGGTCTATCTGGTCACCACCATCGCCCGCGACCGGCGTCGCTACTTCAGCGAGCCACGGATTGCCACCACCACCAGCCGGATCATCGCCACGCACGGCACCCTGCTCGATGCCAGACTGCTCGCCTGGGTACTGATGCCCGACCACTGGCATGGCCTGATCGAACTCGGGCAGGCCGATCTTTCCCGCGTGGTCCAGCGCTTCAAGGCGACCAGCGCCCGCGCCTTGATCGACGCCGGCCTGGCCGGGCCGGCGGTCTGGAACAAAGGCTTCCACGACCATGCCCTACGCGCAGATGACGACCTGCGCCACTGCGCCCGCTACATCGTCATGAACCCCGTCCGCGCCGGCCTGGTCCACCGAGTCGGCGACTACCCGTGGTGGGATGCCATCTGGCTCCGATGAATGTGGGAGCGACGAAAGAATGTGGGAGCGACGGCACGTCGCGACTGCATCGGGTGGTGAAAGTCGCGACGTTCCGTCGCTCCCACAAACAGCCCCAGCCGCTCGCGACAGCGCTACCGAATCGATAGAAAGAATGTGGGAGCGACGGCACGTCGCGACAGCATCGGGTGGTGAAAGTCGCGACATTCCGTCGCTCCCACAATCTGGGCTATCGAAGCGCCGAAGAGGAAAGTGGGAGCGACGGGCCAAAGAGGAATGTGGGAGCGACGGGCGAGAGACGCAAATGTGGGAGCGACGGGCACGTCGCGACTGTCGCCAAGTTTGGCAGTCGCGACGTGCCGTCGCTCCCACAATCTCAGCTATCGAAGGGCCAAAGAGGAATGTGGGAGCGACGGGCCAAGGAGAAAAGTGAGAGCGAAGTGCCAAAGAGGAATGTGGGAGCGACGGGCACGTCGCGACTGCATCGGGTGGTGAAAGTCGCGACGTTCCGTCGCTCCCACAAACAGCCCCCCCCCCGCTGTCCGATTTCCGCCCGCCTCTGCGTTACTGGTCCAGACGGCAGGCATTCCGCCCGCCGCAGTTCATCGAACACGCTGGCTGGCACCTTACGGCCCGGGGTATCCGAAGCGGGGCAAACGCCGTTTCGTGTCCTGGTCGGCAGAATCTGGAGCAAAGGCTTTATTTCTGTCCGCCGTTGGTGCTAATGTCCGCGTTCGTTGGGGTCCGCACGCGCCGCAGCTTCACTGTGGGCGCGCCTTTGTCAGCACCAGGAGGCATTTCATGATCCGCAAAACCCATCTTTCCCTGGCCCTGGCGGCCATCGCCCTGGCCGCCGGCAGCGGCGCCCAGGCCTGCACTACCGCGCAGTGGGGCCAGCAGTTGTCCGGCACCGGCGC
>JBGSKT010000681.1:0-5194 GCA_041741075.1 Lysobacterales bacterium | reverse complement strand
ACCCAAGGACCGTTCGTGCTGAGCGTAGCTCGCGCAGCGGGCGAAGTCGAAGCACCTCTCGGGACCCTTCGACTTCGCGCCTACGGCGCTACGCTCAGGGCGAACGGGTATGGATAGCTGAGGTTTGAGGCTAATCAGGTTGGATAATGCATGGTCGCGTTGCGAGCGCAACCCGGAACCAACCTGTCGATTAGCCGTAACCCTCGGGCCGTACACCGCCGTTTCGCCTGATCCGCATGCAACAGTGCCCACCCGCGATCGACCGGGCGGTCTTTAGGAAGGACGCGGATTTCAGCTTTTGGGCAGCGTCGCTAGCGGCCGTCGAGAGGCAGCGAAATTCCACACGGCCGGGAAGCCATCCCATTGCGAAGCGTTTCATGTCTGCACTCCTCGGGAGTGATCGACACGGCTCGGCGAGGCGGGAGGCGTTGGCGAAACCCGGGTGCGTCGAGGCCATAGACCGGTGCATCGGCCCGATGGGCCGCCCTCGGCAGGAGATCAGGCAGCCGATTGTCTATACGCAGCCGGGCGGGTGAACCGGACAAGCATTTTTGCATGTGCGGCCTGGGTGATGCCAGGCGCCAGAAACCCCAGCAGGCGGACTTGGTTAGGCATCGACATGGCGTCGTTATCGGCTCGATGGGCCAGACGCTGCGAGCGGTAACCGGCGGGAACCAGCGCTTGCGGGTCGCTTCGGTCAGCGCCTTGACCGCATTTCCGTGAGGCGCCACGACTCCTTTCACCCCACTCCAATGAGCAAGCCGATGACTGCACCCACCCCTTACCCCATCGGCACGCCCGGGCAGCCCTGGGGCGCGGCCGAGCGTGCCGCCTGGTTGGCGCGGCAGACCCGCCAGCGCAGTTATGCCGACGATGTGTTGAGCGCGATCGAGCGGCTGCGGGCGCGTTTCGATGTAGTGCAGTACGGGCAACTGGAGTATCCGCCGGATAGCTACCGGCTGTTCGCGCTGCGCAGTCGCGATTGGCGCGATGCGCTGCCGGCGGTGCTGGTAACCGGCGGCGTGCATGGCTATGAAACCAGCGGCGTACACGGGGCACTGTTGTTCGCCGAGCAGCAGGCCGCGCGCTATGCCGGGCGGGTCAATCTGTTGATCGCGCCCTGCGTCAGCCCCTGGGCCTATGAGCGCATCCATCGCTGGAACGCGCACGCCATCGATCCCAACCGTTCGTTCCGCGAGCCCAGCCCGGCCGAGGAAGCGGCCGCGCTGATGCGGCTGGTCGCGTCGATCGGCGATCGGTTCGTGCTGCACATCGACCTGCACGAGACCACCGATAGCGACGAGTCCGAGTTCCGGCCGGCGCTGGCGGCGCGCGACGGCGAAGCGTTCGAGCCGGGCGGGATTCCCGATGGCTTCTATGGCGTCGGCGACAGCGAGAATCCCGAGCTCGAGTTCCAGCAGGCGGTGATCACCGCGGTCGCCTCGGTTACCCACATCGCCCCGGCCGACGCCAAGGGCGAGATCATCGGTTCTCCGGTGGTCGCACCGGGGGTGATTCTGTATCCGTTCAAGCAGCTCGGGCTGTGTGCGGGGCTGAGCCAGGCGCGCTACACGACCACGACCGAGGTCTATCCGGACAGCCCGCGCGCGACGCCGGCGCAGTGCAATGACGCCCAGGTGACCGCGGTCTGTGCGGCGATCGATTTTGCTTTGGCGCAGGACGGACCGGCGGCGGCGTGAGTTTCGATCGTGGGCGCGAGCCTGGGCGCCCGATCGCGTCCGCGCCTACTCTCGACCCGGATCCTTCGACTTCGCCCTGGCAGGAACCAGTCCGCTCACTTACGGCAACCCGGCTAGCAATGGCACGATCCGGCCGACGATGCCGAGGAAGCCGCTGATTGCGGTGAGGACGTTTTTCACCTGGGTCAACCGGGTGAGTGCCTTGGACAAGGATTGCGCTCCCGCGGTCAGATCGGTTTCGTTGGCGATCAGTTGATCGCGGATCTCGGTCAATTGTTTGTTTTCGAGCACCACGATGGCGTGGTTGACCGCCAGCATCTGGTGCGCGGCATCGGACCGGGTGCTTGCATCGGCGCCCTGCAGCGCGATCATCCACTGCGCCGAGAACATCGCCTTGCGGGTGGCGCGCAACTGCTTCAGGGTCAGCGATTCGAGATCCGACGGGTTCATGGTTTCGGCTCCGCACTGGGTTGGTCGGCGGCGCGAGCGGCGCGGCTCTTATCGATAGCGGTGAGGATGTTGTTGATGTCGGTCTGCAAGGCGGCGATGCCGGCGTGGCTCAAACGGTTCTCGACCAGGGCCACGAAACTGCTGCGCAATCGCGCGGTGGCATCGGCGGCGGCAGCAATCGAGGTGCTGGCGAGCGCGCCCTGCAGCAGGCTGGCCCGCGTGCCCGCCCAGTCCGCAGCCAGTGCGCCCGGCCCGGCGAACGGCAAGGCAACCTGGTCCCGGTACTCTTTCGCGGCCAGCACCGCTAGGTCGGATGCATACACCTCGGCCAGTGCCTGCAGTGCCGCCTGTTGCAGGCGGATTTCGCGATCGACGGCGGTGGCGTGCTGCCTGAGCTCGCGGTTCAACACCCGCGACTGGTGGCTGACGAACAGGAACTCGGCTGCCGGTGCGATCAGGCTGTCGATCGATTGCCCGGCGATGGACGCGCTGGCAATACGGCCATCGAGCTTGCCGAGCGAGTCGAACAGACCCTGGGCCACCGCGGTCATTCCGGACGATTCCGCATTGGTGGCGGCGAGCGATGCCAGGGCATCGAAGTAGGACTGCAAGACTCCGAGGTGACGTTTGAGATCGGCCAGAATGGCGAGGCGAGTGTTCAGGTCGTCGTCGGCCTGCTGCAATGCCGACAGGCGATCGGTCGGCGACAGGTCGTCGCGCGTTTGCAATAGCACCAGGGCATTGGCCTTTGCGCTCGCGTCGAAAGACTCGGTCAGTACCGGATCGACCGAATGGGTGAAGGCGGTGCCGGTAGCGGCGAATGCGGCAAACTGGTCGACGCGGACCTGTTTGGTGGCACAGGCAGCCAGGCACAGCGCCGCTACCAGCGGCACGATGCGCGCAAAAGCGAAAAAACCGGAGCCCCCGATCGCCTTCATACCGCCCCCCTCCCGGCAATGGCCAAACTATACGACCCGGCCGCCCCCGAAGCAACGCGCCCGGCGGGTCCGGGCGGGTTCGGGAGCCGCGCGCCGATCCGGCTCTCCGCTCCATCAGCACTTCGGTCGTCGAGCTGGGATCGACCGAGCCGGTGGCCAGATTCCGGGTGACCAAGCCATCGACCTTGACCAGCGGCGGCAGGGTGATCTCGAGCCGGGCGACAAAGTGCGGTGGTCAAACGGGTCTATCGGCACCGTATCGAGGCGATCGGCTATTACCGCTAGTATTCGCGGATGCACCGTACCCGCTGGGAGGAAGATCCGCATGAATCTGCTCCGCTGCAAAACGCAAAGCATCCCGACGGTGCTGGCCGCCGTCGCCCTGACGCTCGCCCTGCTCGGCGCTACTGGTCTGGCTGCGGCGGCCAAGCCGGACCGGTCCGCGATCGCCAGGGAAGTGGCTGCCCGCCACGACGAGGCGCTCAAGCGTTTGCAGGACTGGATCGCCCTGCCCTCGATTGCCGCCGAAAACCTGAACCCGCGGGAAGGCGCCGAGACCATGGCCCGGCTCGCGCGCGAGGCCGGCTTTCAGCAGGTCGAAATTCTCGAAACCGAGGGCAAGCCGGGGGTGTTCGCGCGCCTCGATGCCGGGGCGAAAAAGACCGTCGGCCTGTATTTCATGTACGACGTGAAACAGTTCGATCCGGCCGAGTGGAGTTCGCCGCCGCTGGCCGCCGCGCTGGTCGACAAGCCTGGGCTCGGCCGGGTGATCGTCGGCCGCGGTGCGGTCAACCAGAAGGGGCCGGAGTCGGCTTTGCTGGCCGCCCTGCACGCGATCCGTGGCGCCAAACAGAAACTCCCGGTCAATCTGGTGCTGGTCGCCGAAGGCGAAGAAGAGATCGGATCGCCGCATATCGGCCAGTTGGTGCACCGGCCCGAAGTGCAGGCGGCACTGGCCAAAACCATCGGTGTGTTCATGCCTTCGGCGTTGCAGGATCTCGATGGCATGGTCACCGTCAGCCTGGGTGCCAATGGCGTGGTCGAACTGGAACTGGTCGCGAGCGGCGAGCGCTGGGGCCGCGGCCCGGGCAAGGATATCCATTCCTCGCTCAAGGCCATGGTCGACAGCCCTTCGTGGCATTTGATCAAGGCGCTGGACACGCTGGTATCGGACGACGGCAACACCATCACCATCGACGGCTATCCGCGACCGCCGCCGATCAGTGCCGAGGAACGGGCGATGGTCGCGGCCGCGACCGCGCAGCGCAGCGAGGCCAAGGCCAAGCAGCAATTCAGTGTGCAGCACTGGATCGATGATCTGTCCTGGCAGGCGGCGAATGAGCGACTGGTGTCGCAGCCGACGGTGAACATCGAGGGCCTGGTTGGCGGCTACACCGGGCCGGGCGGCAAGACCGTGCTGCCGCACCGTGCCGTGGCCAAGATCGACATGCGCCTGGTGCCCGGCATGAACAAAGACGACGCGGTCGCGGCGCTCAAGGCGCACCTTGCCGCGCGCGGCTTCGGCGATATCGAGGTTAATGTCAGCGGTGGCTACGACCCGACCAGCACCAGGGCCGACACCCGCCTGATCGAAGCGCAGTTGAGCGTACTCAAACGCGGTGGCGTGAATCCCTTGCTGTGGCCGCGCACGGCAGGCTCTTATCCCGGCTTCGTGTTCACCGGCCCGCCACTCGGCCTCGCTTCCGGGCATTTCGGCCTGGGCCACGGCAGCGGCGCCCACGCCCCCGACGAGTATTACCTGATCGAATCGACCAACCCGGCCATCCAGGGCTACGACGGCGCGGTCCTGTCCTTCGTCGATTACCTGTACGAGCTCGGCCGCTGACCGATTGCAACCGTGCTCAAGCCGCGGTCCTGCGCTCGCGGGCCGGTACCAGCGGCATGCCTCCGACACACTCCGTTGAACAAGGCAAGACCAGCATGACTGCATCGACCCGAGTCACCCGGATGGCCGCACTGGCGCTGGCACTGGCCCTTCGATCAACAGCGACGATCGCGGCGGAACCCACGCCGCCGGCCGATCCCGCACACGCCCATCACCCGACTTCCGCCGAAGCCCCGGCCCGGACGGAAGGCCAGCGCTGG
>JBGSKT010000680.1:0-3763 GCA_041741075.1 Lysobacterales bacterium | reverse complement strand
GCGCCGTCGCCCGCATTGCCCTGCGCATCGATGGTCGGGTGGTGAGCTCGCTGCAACGCGATGGCGAACGGCTCTGGCTGGGGCGGGCCGCGAGCGTGGATACCGAGGCCGACAGCTTTTCGCTGCAGGTGTTCCGGCTGCTCGAAGACCGCCAGCCGCAGCGACTGGTCACGCAGTTGCGCCTGCAGATTTCCGGCAAGGGCCGCGAACTGGTGTTGCCGGCCGTGTTGCCGACCGGCTTCGCCCCGGTGGCGCTGGACAGTGCCCTGAGCGCGCGCCTGGAGGCCGACGGCAGCCTGCACATCCAGGCCCGGCCCGGCCACCACGAAATCACCCTGACTACCCGGGCGCTAGCGCCACTCGACGAGATTCCGGCGCCCAGTCACGCGGCACCATGGCCGGACGAGGAAGTGTGGAGCTACCAGTCTATGCCGGAACGGCGGGTGAGCTCGGCCCTCGGTCCGCCCCAGGTCGATCCCAATCTGGCCGAAGTTCCGCCGGGCTGGCGCGAGCTACCGGCCTTCGCCATGGCTGCCGGTGCGGTATTGAAAATTGACCAGCAGGGCCGCGGGCTGTCCGACCAGGATCAGAACCATCTGCGCCTGAGTCGGGAACTGTGGCTCGATTTTTCCGGGCAGGGCTTCAGCAGCCACGACCGCATCCAGGGTCGCCTGGTGCGCGACTGGCGGCTGGACATGGCCGCACCGTTCGCGCTGACCCGTGCCAGCGAGAACGGCAGCGGCTTGCTGGTCACTGCCGGGGCCACGCCCGGCCAGAGCGGGGTCGAGTTGCGCGCACGCGATCTCGAACTTGATGCCAGCAGCCGGATCAGTCGACGCGTCGCGGAATTGCCGCTGACCGGCTGGCAACAGCGCTTCGATGCGGTCGCCACCATCTTGCACCTGCCGCCCGGTTATGAACTGGTGGCCGCGTTCGGCGCCGACCGCGCACCCGCCGCCTGGCTCGACCGCTGGGACTTGCTCGATGTGTTCTTTGCTGCCTTGCTCGGATTTCTGGCGGTGCTGGCGTTTGGACGGCTGGCGGCGCTCGCTACCATCGGCTACCTGCTGCTCGCCTGGCATCTGCCGGATGCGCCACGGTTCAGCCTGCTGCTCGCGCTCGCGCTGGGCCAACTGGCGGCGGCGGTCCGACAGAGTCCGGGGCTCGCGCGCTGGAGCGGACGTCTCGCCCAGTTGACCCTGCTTTGGGTGGTGATCGTCACGCTGCCGTTTGCCGCCGGGCAGATTCGTCAGGCCCTGTATCCGCAACTGGAGCCGGCCGGTTACGCGATGGCCTATGGACGTCTGGCCGAGGGGTTGGCCAGCCGCAGCGACAATTTCGCGACCGGCGCGGCAGCGGAAAAGAAAGCAGCGGCGAATGACGAGGTGGTCTTCGATGAGGCCATGCCGATGGCCGAGGAAGCCCCGCCACCGGCTCCGCCGGCAACTTCGCTGCCAGCCTCAATGGCAGCCGACGGCGGAAAATTGGCAGCGGCGGAATCGCCCCGGAGCAATCGACCCAAGCGCCGTTACACCAGCGACAGCGTAGTCCAGGCCGGTGCCGGCGAGCCGGCCTGGCAGTGGCGGGATTACTCGATCGAGGTAGCCGGCCCGGTGCTGCCGAGCCAATCAATACGGCTGCTGCTTTCGCCACCCTGGCTGACCCGGCTGGCACGGCTCGCCATCGTGCTGCTGCTGGCCTTTAGCTTGTGGCGGATGGGGCAGGGCAGCTTCAACCTGCGTCTGCCCAAAGCGCTGGCCAGCGCGGCCTTGCTGGCCCTGCTCGGCAGCGGGCAACTGCTGGCCGCGGCTACACCGGCCAAGGATTTCGTCGCCGAGCTCGGTGAGCGTCTGCGCGAGTTACCCGAGTGCTCGCCGCAATGCGGTCGCATTGCCCGCGCCGATTTGCGCTTCAGCGTTTCACGCTTCGAAGCCGCACTGGAACTGCATGCCGCCGAACGCCTGGCGCTGCCCTTGCCGGGCAACGAAAAATTGTTGCTGATCGCGCGCATCAGCCTGGATGGCAGTGCTGTTGGCGGCCTCCGCCGGGCTGCAGACGGTAGCGCCTGGATCGTGGTTCCGCGCGGTGTGCACCGGGTGCAGATCGAATGGACACCGGCAGCGGTGGACGCGATCTCGTTGCGCTTCCCGGACGCGCCGGGATATACCGGCGCGAGTGGCAGCGGCTGGGCGGTCGCCGGTATCGATGCCGGTCGCCTGGAAAGCGGCAGCGTGCAGTTCACCCGCATGGCCCAGGTCGAGCCAGGAACGGAGGGCGGCGTCGCCGGCGATTTTCCGCCCTACGTGATCGTCTCCCGCGCGCTGCAGTTCGACCGCGAGTGGACCATCACCACCAGCGTGCAGCGGATCGCGCCGGCTGCGGCCGCGTTTAACATCCGGGTGCCAGTGCTGGCTGGCGAACACCTGCTAAGTGATGCGATGAACGTGAACGACGGTCAGGTCAGCGTGGCGTTTGCCGAGGGCGTGCAGTGGCTGCAATGGCAGTCGCGGCTGGATCCGGCGGAGGCACTGGTGCTGACTGCTCCGGATCAGGCCGAACGCAGCGAGGTCTGGCAGGTCGACGCCAGCCCGGGCTGGCATGTCGTCGCCGAAGGCGTGCCGGCGGTGCATACCGAGGTCAGTATGTATTTGTTCTATCCGTTGCCCGGCGAACAATTGCGCCTGACCCCGTCCCGGCCAGCAGCGCTGCCCGGCACTACCCTGGCGATCGACCGGGTCGCGCTGTTCAGCCGCATCGGCAAACGCAGCAGCGAACACCAGTTGCAGTTCGAACTGCGTGCCACCCAGGGCGGCCAGCACCCGATCGATCTGCCGGCTGGCGCCCAGGTCACTGAAGTCCGGGTCAATCAACTGTTGCTCAATCTGCGCCCGGAACAGGATCGACTGAGCCTGCCGGTAAGGCCCGGCAGCAACCAGGTCAGTGTGGCCTGGCGCGATGAGGTTGGCGCCGGGCCGGTCATCCGCAGCCCGGCGCTGGCGCTGAATGCACCAAGCTCCAACCTGGCCCTGCAATTGTCGCTGCCGGCGGACCGCTGGGTGCTCGCGGTCGCGGGCCCGAGGGTCGGTCCGGCGGTGTTGTACTGGGGGGAGTTGCTGGTCATGGCCTTGCTCGCGCTGGCGCTGGCACGGACCGGCGCTACCCCGCTCGGCGGCCGCGACTGGCTGCTGCTCGGTATCGGTTTTTCCACGGTGTCGTGGTGGGCGCTGGTCTGCTTCATCGCCTGGCTGTTCGCGCTCGGCTGGCGGGCGCGGATCGATCCTTCGGCCTGGCGCTGGCGCTTCAACCTGGTGCAGATCGGCCTGGTGTTGCTCACCCTGGTCGCGCTCGCCGCTTTGTTCGGCGCGATCCGCACCGGCCTGCTCGGCAGTCCCGACCTGCATGTGGTCGGCAATCAGTCGACGGCGCAGAGCCTGAACTGGTTCCATGACCAGACCGATTCGCGGCTGCCGATCGGCACCGCGATCAGCCTGCCGATCTGGGTCTACCGGGCGCTGATGCTGGCCTGGTCGTTCTGGATGGCCAGCGCCCTGATCCGCTGGCTGCGCTGGGCGCTAGTCTGTTTCACCCGGCATGCCACCTGGCTGCCCTGGCGACGTCGATTGGCGTCTCCGGAAACGCCAGCGAGTGCATCGACGGCAGGGTTGGACAAGGACGCACTGTGATGCCCGGACGCTGGTCATGATCGCGCCCGGCATCCGCATCGACGCCACCCTGGTCGCAGCCACGGCGAGGATCGGCGGCG
>JBGSKT010000679.1:0-14586 GCA_041741075.1 Lysobacterales bacterium | reverse complement strand
CTGCCGGCGCCTGCGCGTCCCGGCGACGGCATGGTGCTTCGAGGACCGGCGGGTCGGCCACTACCGGCAGGACAGCCTGAGCGTCGGCGACTTCGTGCTGTGGCGCAAGGACGACTGGCCGTCCTATCAACTCGCGGTGGTGGTGGACGATGCCGCGCAGGGCATCACCGAAGTAGTACGCGGCGCCGACCTGCTTGATTCGACCCCACGCCAGATATTTCTACGGCAATGTCTGGGCTACCCGCAAACCAGGTGGCTGCACTTGCCGCTGGTGGTCGATGCGCGCGGCGCCAAGCTCGCCAAATCGCTGCGCAGCGTACCACTCGATCCGCGCGACCCGCTGCCCGCGCTGCGTGCCGCCCTGCGCTTTCTGGGCCAACCGGAGCATCCCGGCATCGGGTCGCCGGCGGCCTTGCTCACCGCCGCCAGCCGTGTTTTTTCGGTCGCTCTGCTGCCCGACAGCGATCATGTCCGCATGCCGGCTTGAAAGCTCTACAATGTTGCTCTCTTGCCCGCCCAAGCGGCTGGGCGAGGCGCCAATTCCGGCTTGATCGCAGCAGGGTTCACGGGAGGATTCATGACAGCTCGCATCGCACTGGTCACTGGCGGCACCGGCGGTATCGGCACCGCCATCTGTCGCAAGCTTGCGCAGATGGGCCATCGGGTCGCCACCAATTATCGTGACCGGGGCCGCGCCGAGGCCTGGCAGGCAGAGCAGAAACAGGCCGGCTTCGACATCGCCATCGCCCCCGGCGATGTCGGCGACACCGCATCAGCCGCAGCGATGGTCGGGGCGGTGGTCGAGCAGCTCGGCCCAATCGCGATCCTGATCAACAACGCCGGCATCACCCGCGACACCACCTTCCACAAGATGAGTGCGCTGCAGTGGCACGAGGTGCTGAACACCAATCTCAACTCCTGCTACAACGTCACCCACCCGGCGATCGATGGCATGCGCGCGGCCAAGTGGGGGCGGATCATCCAGATCGCCTCGATCAATGGCCAGAAGGGCCAGTACGGCCAGGCCAACTACGCCGCATCCAAGGCCGGCATGCACGGCTTCAGCATCTCGCTGGCGCAGGAAAACGCCAAGTTCGGCATCACCGTCAACACCGTCTCGCCGGGCTATGTGGCGACCGACATGGTGATGGCGGTGCCCGAGGAAGTACGCGCCAAGATCGCCGCCCAGATTCCGGTCGGGAGGCTCGGCAAGCCCGAAGAGATCGCCTACGCGGTCGGCTTTCTGGTCGCCGAGGAAGCCGCCTGGATCACCGGCGCCAATCTGTCGATCAATGGCGGACATTACATGGGCTGGTGATTACACCTTCGCATGCGCGCGGCCAGGGCAGGCAAGCCAGACTCCGGATTCACTCCCTCCCGCTTGCTGGCGCTGCCATGCCCAAACCCTACGACCAGGCTTATTTCGATCATTGGTACCGATCCCCAACCCACCGTATCAGCCAGAAATCGCTGTTGCAGCGCAAGGCGCGACTGGCGCTGGCCGTGGCCGAATACCACCTGGGGCATCCGGTCCGTTCGGTGCTTGATGTCGGCTGCGGGGAAGGCGTCTGGCGTGCGGTCCTGCTGGCCGAACGCCCGAATCTCAACTATCGCGGTATCGACGCCAGCGACTACGCGGTGGCACGCTACGGCAGCCGACGCAATTTGAGCCCGCTGCGCTTCGGGCAACTCGGTCAGACCCGCTTCGGCGCCCCGGTCGATCTGCTGGTCTGCGCCGATCTGCTGCACTATCTCGAGGCCCGCGAAATCCGCCAGGGACTGGCTGGCTTTGCCGAGTTGTGCGATGGCGTGGCGTTCGTGGAGGTATTCGCCCGCGGCGACGATTTCGTCGGCGACCACCTCGGCTTCATGGCGCGTCCGGCAACCTGGTATCGCAAACAACTGCGCGCGGCCGGATTCAGCGCCGCCGGCGGGCACTGCTACCTTTCGCCCCGACTGACCGCCGCCGCCACTGCGCTGGAATTGCTGTGAGCAGGCAACGTCTGCCCCTGCTCGCCCTCGGCTTCGGCCTGATCGCCCAGGCGCACAGCCAGGATGCCACGCCGGTCGATGCGGCCAAACCGCTGCCAGCGACGACCGCCGAGCTGATCCACAGCGCCAAACCTTCCGACTGGCGTCGCCTGGATCCGGCCAACACGCTCTATCTGGAACTCGACCGCGGCCGCGTAGTGATCGAACTGGCAGCGGCATTTGCGCCGCTGCATGTGGCCAACCTGAAGACCCTGGTCAAGGCCCATTACTTTGACGGTCTGGCCATCCTCCGGGTGCAGGATAATTACGTCGTGCAATGGGGCGACCCGGCGGCCGGCGATGCCGGCACGGCGCGCTCGCTCGGCCTCGCCAAAGCGAAGCTGCCGCCCGAGTTCAGCATCGCCTACAACGCCGATCTACCGTTTAGCCGGTTGCCGGATGGCGACGTCTACGCCGAACAGGTCGGCTTTTCCAACGGCTTCCCTGCAGCCCGCTCGGTGTCCGAAACCCAAACCTGGCTCACCCATTGCTATGGTGCGCTCGGCGTCGGCCGTGACAACGCGCCGGATAGCGGCAGCGGCGCCGAACTGTACGTGGTGATCGGCCATGCCCCGCGCCACCTCGACCGCAATGTCACGGTGCTGGGCAGGGTATGGTGGGGCATGGAGCTGCTGTCTGGCCTGCCGCGCGGCAGTGGCCCAATGGGCTTCTATGAACAAGCGTCGCAACGCCCGGGCATTCGGCGGCTGTGGCTGGCGAGCGAACTGCCGCCAGCGGAGCGTACGTTGATCGAGGTGATGCACACCGACGGCGCCCGCTGGCAGGCGCTGGTCGAGAGTCGCCGCAACCGCCGCGAATCATGGTTCGCGCGTCCCGCAGGCCATGTGGATTTGTGCAATATTCCGATACCGGTGCGAGTAATTTCCGAACCGGCCGGTCCCTCGTCCAGATGAGTTTCAGAGTGCACCAAGGCAGCCCGGGATTGGAGTTGCCAGACCCTTGACCTACCCGCCGCTTCCGAACCCACCATGACCGAAACCCGCATCATCAAGAAATATCCGAATCGGCGTCTCTACGACACCGAGATCTCCAGTTACATCACCATCGACGAGGTGCGCCAGTTGGTGGTGGACGGTACCCCGTTTGAAGTACGCGACGCCAAATCCGGAGCAGACCTCACCCGCTGCGTGCTGCTGCAGATCATCGCCGAGCATGAGGAAAACGGCACGCCGATGCTGTCCACGCAGATGCTATCGCAGATGATCCGTTTCTACGGCGATTCGCTGCAGGGTCTGACCGGCAACTACCTGGAACGCAGTATGCAGGCGTTCGTCGAACAGCAGCAGGTATTCCGCACCCAGATGCAGACCGTGATCGGTCAGACGCCGTGGGCGGTACTGAACGAAGTGGCCGAACGCAACCTGGACATTTGGCGCACCCTGCAGACCACGGTGCTTGGCAGCGCGCTCAAGGATATCCCGGGCGCCAACAAGAAATGAACACGTCCGGTCGGAGCATGCTCCGACCGGAGCGGGATCAGAAGATCAGACCCGGCTGACCGCCTTGCGGCTGCTGCTCTTGACTTCCTTGCTGAGCTCATTGACCCGCGCCAGCAGTTCCTGCACGTCGCCCTTGGACGGCACGCCGAAACGGCCGAGCACCGAACCGACCCGGTCGGTGACCGCCGCTTCGATCCGGCGGACGTTGCGTACCGCGCGCTGGCGCAGCGGGTTGACCAGACCGTTGATCTGCTTCTGCACGCCGGTGACCGCCTTGCGCGCGTCACTGTTGACCGTCTTGACCGCCTTGCGGGCACGCTGCTGGAAATTCTCGCCCTCGGCGACCAGGGTATCGATCGCCTTCTGGCTCTGCTTCTGCGCCAGGGATACGGCGCCGAGGCCGGCGAGCAGCAACTTGCCGGTCGGCTCGTTGCTGGCGGTGGATTTGCTCTGCTTGCTGGAACGATTCTGATTGCGCATGACGGCACTCCTTCGGGGATCGCAAACGACGCGGTCGGTGACCGCAGAACCTCGTTCACGTTGGTCAAAGTGTGGGTGGCCAAGGTAGAACAATCACACTATGTGCGAGACGAGAAACGAGAGTCGGCAGTCGGAAGTCGGGAATCGGGAGATTGGCATGGTCGGAGCGACGGAACGTCGCTGCCAGAGGACAGAAGACGGATTACCGACGACAGAAGGGCCAACGCGAGCGCAACTGCGTTTGCTTTTCTCTGTCCTCCGTCCTCTGTCCTCTGTCCTCCGTCCTCTGTCCTCCTTCGTCTGGAAGCGACGTTCCATCGCTCCCACCGGGAGTGCATATTTCCCGCTCTCCCGCCTGCGCTGTCCCGCCTGCGCTGTCCCGTCTGCGCTGTCCCGTCTGCGCTTGCCTCCGGGGCCGGATTGCCCGATGCTTGATGCTCCGAGCAAAGAGTCGGCATGGCCAGCAAAACGTGGACAGCATTCGGGCACGTCGGCAATGCGTTCGATCCGGCCATGACGACGTGCCGAAGCCCGGGAGATCAGACCCAGAGCGATCCATGGAACAGACTTAAGGCAGCAACCAGCCGCTGACCGGCATGAGTTTTAGCTCACCCGACTCCTGACTCGCCCGCAGTAGATACCCCCCCCTTGGACAGTACCCGCTGCTCCGGTCCCAATGCCAAGGTGGGGAAAAAACCCGGATTGGCTGCGCCTTCCACTTCATGCTCAATACGCTCGATCAAGTAGTCGCGATGAAAGTGATCGAACATGTGGCGCATGGAGTCGCGCAGTATCCCCAAGCTGTAATAGCTCATGAACTGAGTGCGTTCATGGGTGACCGCCAATCCACGCGACCGCATCCAGCCGCGTACACGAAATGCGTCCGGGTGGTATGTGTCGGGTGAAGAATACGGCCAGATGATCCGGAGACGATCGCCCAGTTCAGGAACCGTCAGATCGGCGATGCCATGGGCTTTATCCTTGACCGTGAGTGATGAGGCGTAAACCGTGAGCCGCTGCAACTTACGACCCTTGATATGTTTGGCGACATCCCGCAGGTACGCGCCCGGCCAGGCAACCACAGCCCAATCTTCCGGTGAATCACTGGATATCCGCCGAAAAGCCGCGGCCAAATCCGCGTCGTCGCGGACGGGAACAGTCACGACTTCGATCCCTGGCAGTTGCTCGGCGGCAACGGCGTTGAATCGCTGCGCCGGAACCAAGCTGTACTCAGTGACATCGTGCAGTTGCAGCAAGTGCTTGGGTCTGGTCTTGAGATCGGACAAGTACAAGGCGAGCAGATCGGCTTCGAACTCGAGTCCGCGGGTGTAGTAGATGTTGTACCCACCCAATTCACCCTGTGATTGTGGTAAATCGGTCAACGGCAACAAGCATGGAATCTTTTCGCTGTTGCAGAACAAAGCGACTGGTGCCCAGCTCCCCCGCACCATTCCGTTGGTGATGAGAAACACCGGTTGCTTGGCCTGGTAGTCGCGTAGCTGCGCCGACCAAGTTTCCGGCGGCCCTTGCAAACTCCAGACGTGCAGCTTCCACAGACGAGTCGAACTACGAAATTGCATTCCGTAAGCTCGCGTGGAGGCCTGGTGGGTAAGGTCGCCTCTAAGCCGCTCGTTGTACCAGCTCAGGTAGCCCTCGGTGGTCCGCAACATGGCATCTTTCTCGCCCGGGTCCACTCCAGGACCAACCACGGTAGCGATGTGCAGAAATTCCTCATCGACTCCAGGTGACGTGACCTTCGACAGACCCTGCAGGTACGCATACAGATTGGCTACATCCTGGTCGTCCAGCTCGAATCTCGGCATCAACTGTTCGAACGGCGTCTGCTTCGGATTGCGGCCTTCCCGCAAGGCTGTAGCCAAGGTGTCAATCGTGTACGCAGGCCGACTGCGCGGCATTCGCGCCCGGATCCAGTGCTGGACTGACTGCGCTTCCAGAAAAGCAGCACGAAATCGGTCATTGCGATCGTTCCTGGTTGGCGCGAACAGAAACTCGGAAGTGATCGGAGGAACGTAGTAGCCGCCTTCGCTACCGCCGAAACCGCTGCGGCGATGGCAGCGCATGCAAGCGGCCTGCTCCCCGGTATGGGCCTCATCCCCCACGGTTCTGATCGGTTCACCCAAGCGATTGATGCCGCGCTCGTAAAGTCGCTGACCCAGCGCCGGATCGCCATCGGATTGGGCTTGTACCGTCGGCATCCATGCGCACAGCGTCATTATCAGGATTTGGCGAGCGTAATGGCCCAGAAATTTTACCATGGTGATGGAATCCCTGTTGGTTGCTGGAAAGCCGATGTTTGCGGCGATCATGCCTTCCGATGTCAAATTCAGTGCGGGCTCGCCGAGAGGTTTTGCCGCTGTGCGGCGTCAACCGCCAGAGCAAGCTCCCGGGCAACGTCGCGACCGTCCACCAGCCCGTCCAGCCGCACCCAATCCGAACGTCGGTTTGCGCGAATCAGCGTCACTGGCAGGTGGTTCATTTTTTTGCCACCCAGATAGACCGCGTTGAAAGCACGCAGAACCTCATGCACCGCATCCAGACTACCGGTCAGAAAAGAAATCTGCTCGCCGGCCTTGAATCGTCTCGCGTACTCACGAAGCCGCTCCGGCGTATCGTATTCCGGGTCCAGAGATACCAGGAAGACACGATAAGTGGTGTCGATCTTGTCGAGTTCAGGCACCGCCCGGGACATGTTGGCGGTGATCACCGGGCAGATGCCGGCACAGGTGGTAAAGATGAAACTGATGATCGTAGCGCTTTGGCCATCGATTGCGGAGGCGAAGTCCACGGTCTTCTGATGACTGTCGGTTAACTCGACCTGCGGAATCCGGTACGGATGGGTGGTGCGCTGGTAGTTGGGCGACGCCTCCTCGGCGTCGGCGGCGGCAATCCTGCCCCCAGCAGATGCTGCGTCTGCGGCGACAGCAATCCCGGCAAAGACCGAGAATCCAGCGGCACTCGCCAACAGGATTCCAAACACCGTGCCTAACCGAAGAACTTTGGACATTGTGCGTCTCCAGGGGTCGATTGGGTCAGATTGGAATTGGCGACACGCCATGCAGGCCCCATTTGCGAACCATGCAATGCGACCGACTGGTGTCGCCGCCAAAACAATCGCTCCCCCGGCTCGCACCGGGGGAGCGCAAATTCCCGCTCCATTCGTCAATGAATGGACCAGATGGCCACGTCGTGATGGAGTTGGTCAAACATATAGATCCGCAGGCGCTGGTTCGGCTCGTGGTGCCAGTTGACCTCGAAATGGCGCAACCCGAGGTTGTTGGCGCCCGCCGCATTCATCGCTTCGCGGGTCGGCACAACAAACATCTTGCTGGAATTGCCGGATTCGATCGCTTTCGCAACTGCATCCGGTGTCATGCTCAGCGCGTAATCGTATTCGGCGGACTGGCCGCGCTTGGCTCGTTCCGCAGAAGCCTTCAGCAACGTTGGGCTGGAGCTAGGCGGGAAATTGGCCTGGCAGTCGGCAATCGTGCGGGGAGTTACGCCTGCCGGAGGCACCGCCGCCGGAATCGGCTGCGGGCCACCGTTCGGCGCTTCCAGGGTCGGCCACCAGTAAGCACGACCGAAGGTAAACCATGGACCGGCACCAAACACCGGGATCGTGTTCTGGTAAACGTTCTCCCAGCCACGATTGCCGCCAAAGTCGACGATCATGTGACCCTTCTCGAAGTAGTCGGCGTTCATCACCTTGATCCGGGTCTGGTCGCCGCGCTTGTTGAAGCTGTCGGTCTTGCGCTGGGACGAATCAACAAAACCTTTGAGATCGCCGTACAGCGTGTTGTTGGCATAGAGCAAGGTGACATCAAAATTGTCGTCACGGGCAACACCGGTCGGCAATCTGGTGCGATGCATCCAATCGTCGAACGCCTGATCGATGTTGTCGAGCAATGCTGCGTTGGCCGCAGCCGGGTTAGCCTTGATCGCACGCATCATGTTCCACATGCGCTTGGCTGGCGCGAGATTGCCGATCATGGCAATCGCCGCTTCCCGATTGGCCTGACTGCTGGTCGGATTCGGACCAAACACGCAACGCTCCCAATCGACCAAGTTCACTCCCAGTTCTTTGGCCAGGCCATTTTCCAGCGCCTGGATGCGCGGTGGATGCTGGCGCCAGCCCCAGTGGTAGGTGAGCTTGTACTGCCGCGCCGGTGCCATACCGATCTTGAACGTGGTGCGGGTACCGTCTTCAACCGGGAAGAAGGTCTGATCGATGCCGATGCCGGGTGCCTTGGGAACGTCGGCGATGAGCTGCCCATCGGGTCCAGCGACCGGACCGTTGAAGAACATGCCGAATGGTGCAAAGTCCTCACGACCATTTCTGAGTACCGATATCTTGTAGGTAATCGTCCACGGCACGTCCAGGGTGGTTGGAAGAACGAACATCGAGTCCGATTCGATGCGGCCATCGAACCAGATCTGGCGAACCGTGGCATTGCCACCGGTGACCTTGGTCGGATCGTTGGGGTCATTGTGTTCCGTGGTGAACGGCGCGACCCGCTGACTTCCGGTGTAGTGCAACATCGGGAATCCGGAATACTCGCGGTCCACCGGGTGGCCTTCCAGGATATTGATGGCAAACTGGATGTCGGCCTGGTCGGGGGCCTGGCCGGACTCCACGGCCTTGCGCAGTTTGCGGAAAATCGCCCGGAAATCATCGCTGGGCGAACGCGGATCGATCAACTCCGGCATGGCCGGATCGGGATGTAGATTGTACGGATTCTCCGGTGTCGATGGCAGGGAATTCGGAATGGGCGGACCCGCCGAACCATCGGTACGGCGACTACGCACTTCCTGATACACAGTCTGGCAGAGGTTGGTGGGCACCGGATCCCGCGCATCCGATGGCGCATACAGACTGGTGGCCGTGTTGACCACAATGGTGACGTTGTCGTCCTTGAAGGTCAGTGGATTGGGCGTCGGCCAGCCGGGCATGACCGGAAGGCTGGGGCAAGCGTCGGCGGCCGGTGCAGGCGGCAGGGTGCCATAGGTTCCGTCATCCGACTCGGCAACCGCCAGTTGCGCACCCAACAGCATGGCCAATGCTGTGGACGCTGTGATTACAAACTTTGAGCTAGTCATTTTCATACCCTCATATTGATGGTTGAAGATTTGAAACCGGGGTACAGACGGCGCCGGTTCGGTCACGGTGGTCATAACAGGGACCATCCGCGGCGAGCGGCCTGGGTCCGGCGCGTCGAAACTCCCCTTCCACCAGTGGAGGGGATGGCAAGACCGAGCAAACGCGGCTGACCGCCAACGGAACATCGGTGATGTGTGCCGTCATCGAGCTCCACAACCCAACCTTTGCGTTGCCGTAGTGGATCAGATCGGCGTCCATTTGGCGGCGCGGCCGCCCCATCGACCGATACAACTTGTAACCCACGGTGATCACATCTTCGGCACTGGCGGTCACGAAATCCCAACCCTCGGGAGCACCGATTTGCCTGGCAAACGCTGCCAGTCGATCCGGCGTGTCGTTAACCGCGTCATAGCTGACCGAAATTGCACGGATGTCACGGCCGAAGCGGTCCCCCAGGCCACGAATCAGGCGACCGAGGTTTGCGCAGACCGGAAACTCCTGTTCTTCATTGATCGACATGAAGTTGATCAATACCACGCGGTCCTGAACCAGGTCCTTGTGAAAGAACAGACGATCACCACGCTGAGTGGTCACCAGCGTGTCCGGCATTCCCCTGGCGTTGGCGCGGTCGATGATCCGCTGGGTCTGCGTTATGACCTGCGCTTCATCGGTCGAACCAAGCGCAACCGCTGGCAGACTGCTCGCCAACAGCGACGGCAACGAGGTCAGCAAGCGACGTCGGGTGGTCAGCACTGCGGTCCGCTCGTCCGCGCCGGCGGTCGCGTCAACTGGCTTGGCATCATTCCTCATGGACGTACTCCTCGCCGTCGCCTTGGCCAGGAGGCACCATCTGCCACTGGATCATCATTTCGTGATCTTCGTGCACTACGTTGTGGCAGTGCATCACGTGAATCCCCAGGAAGTCGCGCCAGCGGCCGAAGAATTTGTATTCGACGTTCGGACCCAACTCGAGGATGTCCTTGCGCGCGCGAAGGAAGTCTCCCGGCTTGACCGGAACGCCATTGACTTCGAGGATCTGGAATTCTTCGAAGTGGGTGTGCACGGGATGAGCCCAGCCATTGCCCCCATTCCGGACCGTCCAGATTTCGGCCGAACCCGACTCGATCTTGGCATCGATGCGATTGGGATCCATCAAACGCCCATTGACTGTCCACAGACCATTGTCGTAATCGAAGACCCAGGTTCGCTTGACGCGAACTTCCGAGAAATTGATCGGCGGCAACGGCCGCAACTGGTCCGGAATGCGGCTCATGTCGGGCTTCTTGAGCCGACGGACGTCGAAGCGCATGACCAGGTCGCCGTCGGTCAATTTGCCCGAAGGACCGGCACCGTCTGGACGCATGCCCAGGTTGTTGACCAGGAAGACTTCTGTTCCTTCCGGCAAACCGGAGAAGTCGACGATAATGTCCACCCGATTGGCCACCCACACCGGAACCGAGCGCCTCTCGATCGGCGCTTCCAGCAGGTTGCCGTCATTGCTGATCACCCAGAACTTGCCGGCGGGATGGTTGTCGTCATTGCCGACTCGCAGCGAAAGATTGTAGAGCCGCGATGGCCCACCGTTCAGAATACGGAAGCGGTACTTGCGCTTTTGAACCGGCAGGCGCGGCTGGATGGTGCGATTGACGGTGTACTTGTCGCCGAGCATGCCAAATAGGGTGAAGTTGGGCGATCCCTTGTAGCCGCGAATCAGCGGATCCGCGGACTGGTTACCCGGGTATTGGATCGCCGGCAGATCGGTGGCCTTCGGCTGCGGCGGCAGATTGGTGAAGAAGTCGAACACCGGCTGACCGTTCTCGTCGAACTGCACGTCATGCAGGATCAGCGGGATATCGAACTCGCCGCTGGGCAGCCGAAAGGCGTTTGGATTCGGATCTTTTTCATTGCCCGAGTCGCGCTCATCGAACAGCAGGTAGAAGCCGCTCAATCCGGCATAGACGTTGGGCGCGGTGAAATCCAGCCGGTGATCGTGATACCAGAGGGTATTCATGATCTCGTGTTCGAAGTCCATGCCGGCCGGGAAGTTGCCGTAGTGGTAATCCCAGAACTCGCCGGGGTTGAAGAAATTGGTCGGAATCCCATCGCTTTCCGACGCGGTGTGGCCGTTGTGCAGGTGGATGGTGGGAGAGGGCATCGCAAACGGCACGTGCCCCGTCCCTACGGGAGGCAACTGGTTGAACCGGCGCACCAACACGGGTTCGCCGTACTTGGCATGGTAGGTCGGACCGGGACAGAACGGCATCCCGCCGCCGCCGGTGGTGAAGCCGTAGGACCAGGAACCATTCCGATAGGGACCATCCGAGTGGTACTGCCATTTGAATTCGCGCAGCTCCTCCATGTAGAACTTTTTCGGACGGAATTCGAAGTAGCGCTGGTGGGCCGCCGGATCAGGCCGAGCCGGATGATTGAGCCGGGCCTCGGGAACGGTCTTGGCGACCGGCATGCGGAACAACTGATCCTTGAAAGGGGTCGACGGCGGGCTTGGCGCTCGCTCGTGACTGGGGATGAATCCGTCCGGAAACACCACCCCACTTTGGGGAATGGCTATGTTGCGCTCGTTTCCCATTACTTTGGCGCTCAGGCCGACCGCCCCTGCCGCCACGCCGAACTAGAGGACATCTCGCCGATTTGTCATTGCAAATCTCCACCGCAGTGTTGGACTGATGCGACCGCCCGGAGCGACCTGAACCACGGTGCGCCCCGGCAGCCAGTTGAGGAGAGCAAGCAAATCGTCATTGGAGACTATCGAACGCAGCTTTGGCAACCGTCGATCGCAATCGTGTACGGAACTGATCAGTACCGAAGTGCAGCGCCCCAGCCCCATTGACCACTCACCGCTCCTGATCAGCATGCAAAGCTAAAGTGATCACGCTGATGTGCGAGCGATTCTTATCCCGCCTCGACCGAGTGTCTGGAACCTTGGATACTTATACGTCACATAATTTTTGTGCAACCGCAGCATGCAATACGGCTACCGGTACCGGTGAATTCCTTGCGCTCCCAGCCGCAGCTGGGCAGCTAAAACCCCGGCACTTCGGGGCCTGGTCGCAACCGGCCGGCGTTCGCTGTGCACCAGATCCATCCGGTCCCTTCGGCGCCACGGTGTGCACTCGAGCCTGTGCCCCAAGCTCTGCCGGGAAGTTCTATCCAGACAGCGGTCGCCAGCGAAAGGTAGACAGCCGAACCAACCTCTGGCCGGGTGCTCGCGCCGTGAACGGCGAGGCCACCAACACTGGTTGCTTGTGGTCTGCAAATGCCCGATGCTCGTCGCTCCGAACGAGAAGTGGCTATGGCCAGCAAAAAGTGGGCAGCATTCAGGCACGCCGGCAAGGCGTTCGACTTTTCCGGCGACAAATTGGTCCGGGCCTGGCCCAGGTTGCACGCCGGCGACTTGGAACCCTTTCCGGACAGCGAGCGCGTCGCCGGCCTGCTCAAAGCCAATAGCAAGCTCGGCAAGGCCGTCGATGCCAGCAAGATCGCCACTTCGCTGCAGGAGGGATGGCGCGCCTTCCACCAGGGCGACTTCCAGGCCGCATTCGACATTGGCGATGGCCTTGGCCATCTCGGTGCGACCCTGGCCAGCAAGGCCATGGGCATCCACGCCACCTATCTGGTCGATGATGAAACAGAAAAGCTGAAGCGCTTCGAGGCCGCCGCCGCGCTCGCGCTGGCCGCGCAGCCAGCCCTGCCCAAGGAGGCCAACACCTTCTATTTCCATGCCTTCACCCTGGGTCGCTACAGCCAGATGATCTCGATTTCCAAGGCGCTGACCCAAGGCCTGGCCGGCAAGGTCCGCGCCAGTCTCGAAGCGACCCTGAAGCTGGCGCCCAAACACGCCGAGGCACACACCGCCCTCGCCCTGTATCACGCCGAAGTGGTTGGCAAGGTCGGCGCACTGATCGCCGGCCTGACCTATGGCGCCAAGGCGGCACTGGCCGAAGAACACATCAAGACCGCGCTCAAGCTCACGCCGAATGCGCCGATCGCGCATATCGAATACGGCAATGCTCTGTTGCTGCTGTATGGCAGCAAGCGCGAAGACGATGCCGCCGCCAGCTACGCCAAGGCCGCCAAGCTGAAAGCGCTGGACGCCATGGAAGCGCTGGATATCGATTACGCCGCGGCGCAACTCGGCTGAGGGACCACCTCTGCCACGCCCGTGTTCGGTTTCCCGGCAGGTTCGGTCATTTCACAAGCTCCGGGTTTCTGCACGCGCCGGCATCGGCTTCACTGCGGATTCCGGCTGCGGAATCCATCACCGCGCCATTGCGTTGTCTGCGCAGGCCCCAGGCCAAACTGAACCACCGTTCAGCGATGGAGTAGTCGCTCGGTTCGGGTGTGGCTAGAGTTCGCCCCGCCTGCCGCCACGCGGCGCCCTCTGATCGTTCGCTAAACCGAATCGCAGACCCCCACCGCACCCACCGCCGCCGCATTCCTGCGGGGCCATGACCGAACAACCGGGTGCGGTCGCCTTGCTTGAAGGAGCAATCCCATGAAACTTTCCCTGCTGCTGTGGGCCGCATCGTTTATGCCCACGCCGATGGCCGACCAGGTCTGTCTGGCTACCACCGTTTATCTGGAAGCGCGCGATCAGCCGATCGCCGGCCAGTACGCGGTCGCCGAAGTGGCACTGCACCGTCGCGAATCCGGCCGCTATGGCCGCACCGTTTGCGCGGTCGTGCAGCAGCCACGGCAATTCGCCCCCTCGCTGGTTTCCGGCAACACCGAGATCCGCAATCCACGCGCCTGGCAACGTTCCTGGGAAGTCGCCGAGCGTTCGCTCACCCTGTTCCGGTTGCCCCGCAACCTGCGCTCACTGGTGGTACCCGGTGCCGATCACTTCTTCGCGGTCAATCTGGTCTCGCCGCGTTGGGCGGTGGGCACGCCGATCGCCACCATCGGCGATCATGCCTTCTACAAACTGCACTGATCGGTTCCGCTACTGCGCGTCCAGCAAGGCCTTGAGCTCGCTGCCCGGCGCGTCCAGCAACTGGTCGACCCGGCGGCGGCCATAGCCAATGCGCGCCGGCATGATCGCGATATCGCCACGGCGGTCGCGATCGGGATCCGGGCTGCCGGACTCCGGCCAGTCCGGCGGAACCGTGCCATCGAAGTCGTTGCCGCTGCCGATCGAAAGCGCCGGCTCGACCAGCACTGTGCGCATCAAGTCGGCCCCCACCGCGGCGGGATTTGCGTCCACCGGCAGCGCCGAGATCGCGTTCAGATAGGTACACACTTCGGGGGCGGCGCGGCCTCGATCGAGATCGGCCACCGTCACACCCTGCTGGTGCAGGAGGCCGGCCAGGCGCTGATTGGCCAGGTCGCCGCGCAGCAGCTCGTCTTGCAGCAGATCGACCGCACGCAGGCCGACCTCGATCAGATTCTTGAACCGCCCGGACTTCGGTGATGGCGGCGGCGGCGACATCAGCACCACGATCGCCGCGCTCGCCCCGAGCGCCAGCGCCTCGCGCAAGGGTG
>JBGSKT010000678.1:0-3420 GCA_041741075.1 Lysobacterales bacterium | reverse complement strand
GGTGATCGGTGCGCTACCCGAGTCCATCGACACCCTCCCCCAGTCTGGCATAGCGGTCAATGCCTTCCTTGGCGTTCTTGGCGTTCTTGGCGTTCTTGGCGTTCTTGGCGTCTTGGCGTCTTGGCGTCTTGGCGAGAGTGCATGCCTTCCTCTGCACTCACACATGTACTTCCGGATGTAAGGAATGGCCCAAGACTGGCGGTGATCCGCATTGCGCAGGATGATAGCGGCCGTGGCGCCGCCAGGGGGACTTCCCCGATACGGCCAGGCTCGGCCAACGGGAGATCGGCATGCCGACCGAGTGGCAGCAACTTTGGCAGGATTTTCACCAGGCGCTGGCGCAGCCTGCGTCCTCGCGCGCGGCTTGGCTGCTAGCGCATTGTGGGCCGGATCAGGCGCGACACCGACAGCTCAGCGAACTCCTGGCCAGCCACGCCAACACCGATCACCCGTTGGATCAGGACTGGGCCAGGCTGCTCGAAACGTTTCCGGTAGGCCCGGCCCCGCAGTCTGGCGAAGTACTCGGACACTGGCGCCTGCTCGAACCGATTGGCGAGGGCGGCATGGGCCAGATCTGGCTGGTCGCGCGTTGCGACGGCGAGTTCGACAAGCTCGCGGCGTTGAAGTGGATTACGCCCCAGGCCGCCGCGGTCGGCTCCGATGCGCAGTTCCTGCGGGAGCGGCAGTTTCTCGCCCGGCTTGAGCACCCGAACATCGCCAGCCTGCTTGATGGTGGTCACGACCACCATGGCCGGCCCTACCTGGTCATGGAATACGTCCAGGGCGAGCCGCTCACCCGCTGGTGCGACCGCCGCGCCTGCGATTGGCGCCAACGTCTGCGCCTGCTGCGGACCGTGATCGATGCGGTCGCCTGCGCCCACAGCCAGATGGTCGCCCATCTGGACCTCAAACCCGGCAACGTGCTGGTCACCGCGGAGGCGGTGCCGATGCTGCTCGATTTCGGCATCGCCCGCTCACTGTCCGGTGGTGCACCCGGCAACGAGGGCAGCAGCCTCTGGGCATTCACCCCGAGCTACGCCAGCCCGGAGCAACTGCGCGGGCAGCCGGCCGGGGTGGCCAGCGACGTCTACGCCCTCGGCCTGATGCTGTTCGAATTGCTGGCTGGCGATCTGCCATTCGACCTGCCCGAGTCGGTTCCGGCCGAACGCAATCGCCTGCTGCAGGACTTGGTGCCGCCACCGCTGCGGGCGGTGGGCCGGGCATCCGGCTGCGCGCGGCGACTGCCCGCCGACCTGGACTGGGTGATTGCCCGTGCCCTGGCCTGGGACACGGACCGACGTTATGCCTCAGTGCGTGAACTCGGTGACGATCTGGAAGCGGTACTCGACCTGCGTCCGGTACGTGCGCGGCCGTCAAACTGGCACTATCACGCTCGCCGTTTCCTGCGCCGGCGCTGGCGCTGGGTCGCGGTCGTGGCCGCCTTTTCCGTGGTCACCGTCGGACTGCTGGTGCGCCTGCTCGAGCAAGGCGAACGCAACGCCGAGCTGCTGGTCAGCACGCGCATCGACCGCGAACGTGCCGAGCACACCGTGGCCTTTCTGTCCGAGCTGTTCCAGCACGCCGATCGCACTGGCAATGGCGGTCAGGAGCTGCTGGCGCGCGATGTACTGGCGCGCGGCCGTGCCGAACTGGCCGAGCGACGGGATCTCGCCGCCAGCGCGCGTGTAGTACTGCTCAATTCCCTGTCCACGGTCTACCGCAATCTCGGCGACTACCCAGCCGCCACCGCGCTGATCGAAGACGCGATGCGGCTGCTGCCGAACGTCGACTCGCGCCCGCTCGAAGCGGAAACATTGGAGAACCTGGGCACCCTGCGCGCCCTGACCGGTGACGCCCGGGCGGCGCAAGCGCCGCTCGAACGATCCCTGGCGCTGCGTCGGGCAGCGCTCGATCCCGCTCCGATCGCAGTCGCCGCGGTGGCCGAAAAGGTCGCCGCCAACCTGCAAACCCTGGGCGAACACCAGGCCGCCGGCGTCCTGTTTCACGAGGCCTGGGATCTGCGCCTGCGCTGGCGCCCGGACGACCGCGTGGCCCTGGCCTGATCGGCACTGCGGCTGGGCTCCTGGCATTGGCTGGCCGGCGAACTCGACGAGGCCGGAAAATTCTATCGTGATGCCCTGGACTGGCGGCGTGCCCAGCGCCCTCCGGACCTGGCCGAACTGGCCCGCGCACTCGACGCCAATGGCGCGCTGGCGCACGCCCGCGGTGATTACGTAAAGGCCCTGGTCAAGTTCGAGCAGGCGCTGGACCTGCGCCGTCAGGTGCTCGGCAATCACCATCGTCTCACCGCCGACACGCTGAGCAATATCGGCGCCTGCTACTACGACCAGGGGTATCCGGAATCCGCCGAAGCGCCGCTGCGCGAAGCCCTCGCTATTTACGCCGAGACCCTGGACCGGAATTCACCGGTGCTGGCCAAGGCGGTGAACAATCTGGGGCTGGTCCTGCTCGACCGACACGATCTGGCCGGGGCACGCAGCCAATTCGAGCGCGCGCTGGCGATCAATCGCGCCGCTTATGGCAAGCGGCACGCGCGGGTGGCCTCGGTGCACAACAATCTGGCCCTGGTCGCCGAAGCCGCCGGGGAAATGGTTGGGGCGGAAACGCATTTGCGCACGGCGCTCGAGATCGACCGCGAGCGTCTGGGAACAGACCATGCGCAGACCGCCTACCCGCTGAACAACCTTGCCCGCGTCTTGCTCTGGCGCGGACAGGGTGTAGAAGCCCTGAGCCTGTTCGACATGGCCTACCGTATCCGCAGCGCCAAGCTACCCGCCGACCACCCGGCGCTGGTCGAAACCCTGCTCTGGCAATCGCTGGCGCTATGCCGCCATGGCGATCCCGAACCCGGTCTGACCCGGGTGCAACAGGCGCGCAAATTGTATTCGCGCATCGGCCGGCGCGAAGGACTCGAGCATTTCGATGCGCGCGTGGTCGAGCAGCTGTGCCTGGCCGCCACCGGCCAGCAGGGCGGTAGCCCGCTGTCGGCACAGGAACAGAGCGACTGGCGCGGCCGACGCGGTGCCGACCATCCACTGGTGCGGATGTTTGCGAACGCATCCATCGAAACCCCGCTACGGCCTGCCGCCGATACGGCGGAGTAGACTCTCGTCATTGACTCCCATTGAGGCGCGCATGCGAACATCCTGCTTGCTATCGCTACTGTTGCTCACCGGCTGTGGTCAAACTGCCCCACCACCGCCCGCGCCGGCCGAAGCCAACCCATTGCGTGACGCCGTGCAGGCGCCGATCGACAAGGCCCGTGCGGTCGAGCAGACCCTGCTGGAAGACGCCGAGCGCCAGCGTCAGGCGATCGAGGACGCTGGCGGCTGAGCACCCGCGCGCCGACGTTTCGGCGAGTGGGGATTGTGGGAATTGTGGGGGCGGGGGGGGGGGGGG
>JBGSKT010000677.1:0-11069 GCA_041741075.1 Lysobacterales bacterium | reverse complement strand
GTTGCCGTGGCGGCGCGCGCTGTTTCGAACTGGTATCGAATGGCCGGTGCTGTTTGCCTCCTTGCTGGTGTTCGTGCTTGGCACCTTGCTGTTTTTCAACGGTTGGGTGACCCGGCGCCTGCACCGCATCGCGGCGGCGGCCGACGCCTGGCGCGCGGGCCGCTTCGGACAGTTGATTGGTGATCGTTCCTTGGATGAGCTCGGACAGTTGTCGGCGCGGCTGGACCGGATGGCTGGCGATCTGCAGGAACTGGTCAGCGCGCGCGCACGTCTGGCGCAACTGGACGAACGCCAGCGCTTGGCGCGGGATCTGCACGACACGGTCAAGCAGAAGGCGTTTGCACTCAGCCTCCAGCTCGCCGCTGCGCGGGCCGGCCCGACCGAGCTGCCGCCGGCGACGCGCTCCGGTCTGGACGAAGCGGCGACTCTGGCCGGTGAGATACAACAGGAGCTGGCGCAGATTCTGGATCAACTGGACGAACCCGAAGCCAGCGCTGACAGTTTCGCTGAACGCCTGTCTGCACGGTTGGCGGCCTGGTCGAGGCGCAGCGGCATCCGGCTGGTCGCCGACCTTGGTGCCGCTGCCCAAGTTGTACCGGCCCACCACGACAATCTGCTGCGGCTGATCGACGAGGTGCTGGCCAATGTGCAGCGGCATAGTGGCGCCAGCCAGGTCGAGATCCGCCTGTCGGCGGAAGGTCGCATGCTCGGCCTGCACATCCGTGACGATGGCCGTGGCCTGGATCCGGCGCATGTGCCGGGCCGAGGACTGGCCAATCTGCAGCAGCGTGCGCAGGCCCTGCCGGGCGGCCGACTGGTGCTCGATGATGAGCAGGGCGTCGCGATCACGCTAAGCTTCCGCAATGAAACCGACTGAATTGATTCCGCCGCTGCCCGCCATTCGCGTGGTGATCGCCGATGACCACGCCATGGTGCGCAACGGCATTCGCGCGTTCCTGGCCACCCAGGCCGATATCCTCATCGTCGGTGAAGCCGCCGACGCCGAGGCCGCCGCCGACCTGTGCGCCGATCTGCGGCCCGATGTTGCGTTGCTCGATTTGCGCATGCCCGCCGGTGGCGGCATCTCCGCGGCGCGCCGGATTGCCGAATTGTCGCCAGACACACGCAATGTGGTGCTCACCTCGTTCGACAGCGCTGAGGATATTCGTGCTGCGATCGAGGCCGGGGTGCTGTCCTGGGTGATGAAGGATATCGCCGCGCTGGAGTTGGCCGAAGTGGTCCGCAAGGCCAGACGTAACGAAGCGGTGCTGCATCCGCGTGCGGCGGCGGTGCTGATGCATTCCCTGCGCGGTCGGTCACTGGCGCCATCGCCGCTTTCGACGCTGAGTCCTCGCGAACGCGACGTGCTGGAGCTGATCGCTGAAGGCCTGAGCAATGCCGATATCGCGGTGCGGCTCGGCATCGGCGAGAAGACGGTCAAGACCCACGTCAGCAATCTGCTGGCCAAACTCGAACTGTCCGATCGCACCCAGGTCGCGGTTGCCGCCTGGCGGGAGGGTTGGGTCGGGGCCAGGGAATAGGGAGTGCGGTTTTCGGTTTTCAGTTTTCGGTTTTCGGTTTTCGGTTTTCAGAATCAAGCCATACCTAAAACCTAAAACCTAAAACCGCCCCCCAATCAAACCTCGATACTGACCAGGTCGCCGTTTTTCTCCAGCCACTGCTTGCGGTCGCCGGCGCGTTTCTTGGCCAGCAGCATGTCCAGCAGGCGACTGGTTGCGGTGGCGTCGTCGATGGTCAGTTGCACCAGCCGTCGCGTGTCCGGATGCACGGTCGATTCGCGCAGTTGCGGCGGATTCATTTCACCCAGGCCCTTGAACCGGGTGACACTGACCGTGCCCTTCATTTTCTCGCCTTCGATGCGTTCCAGCGTGACCCGTTTTTCAGCCTCGTCGAGCGCGTAGAAAACCTGTTTTCCGCAGTCGATGCGAAACAGCGGCGGCATCGCCACGAAAATGTGTCCGGCCCGCACCAGGGCCGGAAAATGCCGCACGAACAAGGCGCACAGCAAGGTGGCGATATGCAGGCCGTCGGAGTCGGCGTCGGCCAGAATCACGATCTTGCCGTAGCGCAGACCGTCGATGCGGTCGTGGCCGGGATCGCAGCCGATCGCCACCGCCAGATCATGCACTTCCTGGGAGGCGAGCACGCCCGAAGATTCGACTTCCCAGGTATTGAGGATCTTGCCGCGCAGGGGCAGGATCGCCTGGAAGTCCTTGTCGCGTGCCTGCTTGGCCGAGCCGCCGGCGGAATCGCCCTCGACCAGGAACAACTCGGTGCGGCCGAGATCGGTGCTGATGCAGTCGGCCAGTTTGCCGGGCAGGGCGGGGCCCTGGGTGATCTTCTTGCGGACGACGATCTTTTCCTGCTTCAGCCGCACCTGGGCGCGTTCGATCGCCAACTGCGCAATACGCTCTCCGATCGCGGTGTGCTGGTTCAGATACAGCGAAAACGCGTCCTGCGCCGCGCCCTCGACGAAGCCCGCCGCCTGACGCGAGCTGAGCCGTTCCTTGGTCTGGCCGGAGAACTGCGGGTCGGCGGTCTTGTAGCTGAGCACGAAGCTGGCGCGGTCCCAGACATCTTCCGGGGCCAGTTTGACGCCGCGTGGCAACAGGTTGCGCAGGTCGCAGAATTGCCGCAGTGCATTGGTGATGCCGCTGCGCAGGCCATTGACATGGGTGCCGCCCTGCGCGGTTGGAATCAGGTTGACATAGCTCTCCTGCACCAGTTCGCCCTCGCCAGTCCAGACCAGGGCGACATCGACCGCGTCGGTCTCGCGGCGCAGGCTGGCGACGAACAATTCCGGCGGCAACAACTCGGAGCCGACCAGCATCGAACGCAGATAGTCGGTCAGTCCATCTTCGTAGAACCATTCGCTGCGCTCGCCGCTCGCTTCGTCGAACAGGCCGACCTTCAGCCCCGGACACAACACCGCCTTGGCGCGCAGCACGTGCTTGAGGCGCGGCAGGGAGATTTTCGGGCTGTCGAAATACTTCGGGTCGGGCCAGAAGCGCAGGCGGGTGCCGGTCTGCTTCTTCGGCACGCTGTCAATCACGCGCAGATCGGAAATCGGCAGGCCATCGGCGAAATCCATCTGGAACACCTGCGCATCGCGACGAATCACCACTTCGACCCGGGTCGACAGGGCATTGACCACGGACACGCCGACGCCGTGCAGGCCGCCGGAAAACTGATAGTTCTTGCCGGAAAACTTGCCGCCAGCGTGCAGTCGGGTGAGGATCAACTCGACCCCGGTCACGCCTTCCTCCGGATGGATATCGACCGGCATGCCGCGGCCGTCGTCGATCACCTCGACCGAGCCGTCGGCAAACAGGCAAAGCTCGATCGAGCGGGCGAAGCCGGCCAGCGCCTCGTCCACCGAGTTGTCGATCACTTCCTGGGCCAGATGGTTCGGGCGGCTGGTATCGGTGTACATGCCGGGTCGGCGCTTGACCGGGTCGAGTCCGGACAGCACCTCGATATCAGCAGCGTTGTAACGACTCACGGGGGCGACCTCGATGACGGATAGCCATACAGGATGGCGCCTGTCATGGAGCAACTCAAGGGGGGAGCGAAAGCGGTTTTCGGTTTTCGGTTTTCGGTTTTCAGTTTCAGGCCGCACCGAAATCCGAAATCCGATAACTGAAAACCGCTCCTCCGACTCCGCTAGAATGCCGTTTTCACGCCACGCAGGATTGCGCGCAATGACAGCCCTCATTTTTGTCACCGGTGGCGTGGTGTCCTCGCTCGGCAAGGGCATCGCCTCGGCATCGCTGGGGGCGATCCTGGAAGCGCGTGGCCTCCGGGTCACGATGATGAAGCTCGATCCCTACATCAATGTCGATCCGGGCACGATGAGCCCGTTTCAGCATGGTGAGGTGTATGTGCTCGACGACGGCGCCGAGACCGATCTCGATCTTGGCCACTACGAGCGTTTCGTCAGCACCCGCCTGAGCCGCAAGAACGCGATCACCACCGGCCAGATCTACGAGGCGGTGATCCGCAAGGAGCGCCGCGGCGATTATCTGGGCGCGACCGTGCAAGTGATTCCGCACATCACCGACGAGATCAAGAATTGCATCGATGCTGCCACCGACGGTTTCGACGTGGCCCTGGTCGAGATCGGCGGCACCGTGGGCGACATCGAATCGCAGCCGTTTCTGGAGGCGATCCGGCAACTGCGGATCGAACGCGGCCCGGAGCGGACCCTGTTCCTGCACCTGACCTTGGTGCCGTTCATCAAGGCGGCCGGGGAAATCAAAACCAAGCCGACCCAGCATTCGGTCAAGGAGCTGCGCAATATCGGCATCCAGGCCGATGTGCTGTTGTGCCGCTCGGAAGAGCCGCTGCCGGCCGACGAACGCCGCAAGATCGCCCTGTTCACCAATGTGCCAGAGCGCGCGGTGATCTCGGCGGTGGACATGAACACGATCTATGCGATCCCGCTGTGGCTGCACGAACAGGGCCTGGACGATCTGGTCATCGAACGCCTGCGCCTGTCCGCACGGCCGGCCGATCTCAGCGACTGGCAGCGCACCGTGGCTGCCGTAGAAGCGACCCGGGCGACGGTCAATGTCGCCATCGTCGGCAAGTACGTAGAACACAAGGACGCCTACAAGTCGCTCGGCGAGGCGTTGCGCCACGGCGGTATCGCGCAGCAGGTCGGGGTCAATCTGCACTGGGTCGAATCCAGCCTGATCGAATCCGATGGCACCGCCGCCCTGGAGGGCATGGATGCGATCCTGGTGCCGGGTGGATTTGGCCGCCGCGGATTCGAGGGCAAGGTCATCGCCGCGGGTTTCGCGCGCAGCCAGCAGGTGCCGTATTTCGGCATCTGCTACGGCCTGCATGCGGCCGTGGTCGAGTTTGCGCGCAATGTTTGCGCGCTCGATGGTGCCAACAGCACCGAAAACGAGCGCGGCACCGCGCATCCGGTGATTGCCCTGGTCACCGAATGGACCACCGGCGCCGGCGCGGTCGAGAAGCGCGATGAGCATTCCGACCTGGGCGGCACCATGCGGCTTGGGGCGCAGGCCTGCAAACTGCGGCCCGGCAGCCTGGCCGCGCGGCTGTATGCCGCTGACGTCGTGCACGAACGCCACCGCCATCGCTACGAATTCAACAACAATTACCGTGAACGGCTGGAACAGCAGGGCCTGGTCATTTCCGGCACTTCGATCGACGGCAACCTGGTCGAGATGATCGAACTCGCCGATCACCCCTGGTTCCTGGCCTGCCAGGCCCACCCGGAGTTCACCTCCACCCCGCGCGGTGGCCATCCGTTGTTTTCCGGGTTCATCGCGGCGGCCAAACGGCGGCGCGGATTGGGGTAGGTAGGTAGAGCGGTTTTAGGTTTTGGGTTGGGGCTTTCCCGGTTGCTGGCCGCCGTGGCTAGCTCTGCCTGCGTCGGGCCAGTGCCTGGCCTACGCGAACCGCGCCCCCCGGGCAGAGCGCCGGATCGAGTCGGGCGACGCCGGGCGGCAGCAGCACGATCACCGTCGATCCGTAATTGAAGCGGGCCATTTCGGCGCCGCGTTGCAGTGTGAAGGCGGGTATCCGGTGGCGGTGGTCGTGCTCGACGATGCGCCGGCCATAGGGCGGGATGGCGACGCCATCCCAGACTGTCTCGACGCCGGAGACTAGCAGGGCGCCGACCATGACCAGGCTCATTTCACCGAAGTCGGTGGCGAAGCGGCAGACCAGGCGCTCGTTGCGGGCGAACAGCCGGGGCACCGCTGCCACCGTTCCCGGCGAGACGCTGAACAGGCGGCCCGGCACATGTCGGGTCTCGATCAGGGTGCCCGTCCAGGGCAGGTGCACCCGATGATAATCGCGCGGCGACAGATAGAGGGTCGCAAACAGGCCATTGCGATAAGGCTGGGCGGCGGCGGCCGAGCCCAGCAGTTCCTCGGCGCTGAAATCGAAACCCTTGGCCTGGAATAACCGTCCTTCCCGAATGTCGCCGAGCTGGGAAATACGGCCATCGGCCGGCAGCAGCAGGTTCTGCGGGTCGGGGTCGGGCGGGCGGGCGCCGGGCTTGAGCGCACGCGTGAAGAAGGCATTGAAGTGCGGGTAGTGCGCGAGCTCGGCGCTTTCGGCTTCGGCCCAGTCCACCCCGAAGCGGCGGGCGACAGCGGTGATCAAGGCATTCTTGAGTGGCACCCAACGCGAACGCGCCAACGCCCGCGCCAGTGTCGACAGGAACCGATGCGGCAGCAGATACTGGAGCACGACGAATGGCGACATTGCACTATTCCGGCAAGCGGGCCAAGTCGGCCGCGATCGCAGCCGGGTCGGGCGGCGCACGGAAAATGCCGATCATCTGCACGGCCGGGTTGAGCAGCACGAACTGCGCGCTGTGGTCGACACTGTAGTCGCCATCGACCGGGTCCTGGCGGGCGTAGATCACCCCGAGTTCGCGGGTGAACGGCAGCAGCGCGCTGTCCGGCCCGGTGGCGGCGATGATCGACGGCGAGAAGTAGCGGACGTAGTCGCCGAGCTGCTGCGGTTGATCGCGGTCCGGGTCGACCGAAACGAACACCAGGTTGACCACCGGCGCGTTGTCGGTGGTGGCCAGCAACTGCTCGATCTGTCGATAGGCGGTGAGACCGGCGGGGCAGACATCGGGGCAATGGGTGAAACCGAAAAACAGCAGCGAGTAGTGGCCGCGTAGACGCTCCGCGGTCAGCCGGCTGCCATCGCTTGCCGGTAGATCGAAGGGCGACAGCGCGCGTGGTTCGGGGTAGGCCAGCAGCGACTGGAATACCGGCGCCGGTTCGGTCTGGCGATAGCGCTGTCCGAGCCACAGTCCGAGGGCGGTGGCCACGGCGAACAACACAATGATCCACGGGAGTCGGGACATGGCAGAAAAAGTCGGTCGGCTGGGCCGCGCAGTATAGACCGGTAGCCAAAGCGAACGCGGCGCGGCGCCGTCGTGGGAGCGACGGAACGTCGCGACGGTCGCTTCGAAGCCGAAGTCGCAGCGTTCCGTCGCCCCCACAAGTCCCGCTTTCCGACCCCCGCCAGAAAATTCCACCAAGCGCACGTTGGATCAATATAATCGGCGGATGACGGACCAACTCAACAGCATCATCGACCATATCCGCTACGGTGCCTCGTGCTTCAATGGCGCCGCGCTGACCTTTGGGCACGGCTATGACAACGCCCTCGACGAGGCGACCCAACTGGTACTGCATGCCCTGCATCTGCCGCATGATCTGAGCCCGGTCTATGCGCAGGCAAACCTGACCCGCGCCGAGAGAAAGGCGGTGCTCGACTTGTTCGAACGCCGCCTGAAGGAGCGCCGCCCGGCCTGCTATCTGACCGGTGAAGCCTGGTTCGCGGGCTTGAGTTTCAAATGCGACCAGCGCGCCCTGGTACCGCGCTCACCGATTGCCGAGCTGATCGAGGCCGGTTTCGAACCATGGATCGGTGAGCGGCCGCTGCAGCGGGTGCTCGATCTGTGCACTGGCGGTGGTGCGATCGCGATCGCGACCGCGCATCATCTGCCCGGGGTGCTGGTCGATGCGGTCGATATCAGCCCGGCCGCGCTCAGCCTGGCGCGCGAGAACGCGCTGGCCTTGCAGGTCGCCGAGCAGGTGCGGTTTCTCGAATCCGATCTGTTCGCGGCGCTGGCCGGCGAGAGCTACGATCTGATCGTGAGCAATCCGCCCTACGTCACCCGCGACGAATTCGCCGCCTTGCCGCCCGAGTATGCCTTCGAGCCAGCCAATGGCCTGGTCGCCGGTGACGATGGACTCGATCTGGTGCTGTGCATCCTGCGCGATGCGCCCGAGCATCTGGAGCCGGGCGGCCTGCTGATCTGCGAAGTCGGCGAAGCCGAACATGCACTGCTGCGTTTGTTGCCGCAACTGCCGTTTGCCTGGATCGAATTCCGGGTCGGGGCGATGGGTGTGTTTGCGATCGGACGCGAGGACCTGCTGGCGGCGCAGGACCAGATCGCCGCATTGGCGGCCGGGCGCGCCGAGCGATGAGCCACAACCGCTTCGGCAAAATCTTCAGCCTGACCACCTTTGGCGAGAGCCACGGGCCGGCGATCGGCTGCGTGCTGGACGGGGTGCCGCCGGGGATTGCGATCGCGCCGGAGGATTTCGTGACGGACCTGGAGCGGCGTGCCAGCGGGCGTTCCCGGCACACTTCGCAGCGCCACGAGGCCGATCAGGTCGAGATCCTGTCTGGCGTCTACCAGGGCCTGAGCACCGGTACCGCGCTCGCCCTGCTGATTCGCAATACCGATGCCCGCAGCAAGGACTACGCCGGGATCAGTGATCGCTTCCGCCCCGGCCACGCCGACTACAGCTACTGGCAGAAATACGGCATCCGCGATCCGCGCGGTGGCGGCCGTTCCAGTGCGCGCGAGACCACCATGCGGGTGGCCGCGGCGGTGATTG
This sequence comes from Lysobacterales bacterium, assembly GCA_041741075.1. Classification (GTDB taxonomy): domain Bacteria; phylum Pseudomonadota; class Gammaproteobacteria; order Xanthomonadales; family Ahniellaceae; genus 0-14-3-00-62-12. The sequence goes on along the minus strand of JBGSKT010000677.1, from coordinate 2,640 downwards.
CCAAGAAGTGGCTGCACGAACGCCACGGCGTCCTGGTGCGCGGTTATCTGTCGGCGCTGGGGACGCTCACTCCGCGCCAGTTCGATTGGGAAACGGTCGAGACCAATCCGTTCTTCTGGCCGGACGCCGCGATGGTGACCGAGCTTGAGCAGTACATGGATGCCCTGCGCAAATCCGGCGATTCGGTCGGGGCCCGGGTCGAGGTGATCGCGACCGGAGTACCGCCGGGCTGGGGCGAGCCGATCTACGGCAAGCTCGACAGCGATCTGGCGGCCGGGTTGATGAGCATCAACGCGGTCAAGGGCGTGGAGATCGGCGACGGCTTTGCTGCGGTCGCCCAGCACGGCAGCGAACACCGTGATCTGATCGGCGCCGACGGCTTCGCCAGTAACCATGCTGGCGGTATCCTCGGTGGCATATCCAGTGGCCAGAACATCCGCGCCAGCATCGCGATCAAGCCGACCTCCAGCCTGCGCCTGCCCGGGGCCAGCGTCGATGTGCACGGACAGGCGGTCGAAGTGGTCACTACCGGCCGCCACGATCCCTGCGTCGGCATTCGCGCCACCCCGATCGCCGAGGCGATGGTGGCGCTGGTGCTGATCGACCACGCCCTGCGCCACCGCGCGCAATGCGCCGATGTCGGCGAAGTCAGCCCGCGGATCGCCGCCGGCAGCGATTGATCCGGACGCTGTCGCCGGAGCGACGCTCGCGTCGCAATGGCCTCTGAGTCGCGCTACCCGAAGTTGGCCACAACGCTTGATCAAAGGAAAGAAGCAATGAGCAGGAAAGAGCAATATCGGGTGGCGGTGGTTGGCGCCACCGGGGCGGTGGGCGAGGTGCTGCTGGCCCTGCTCGCCGAACGCAAGTTCCCGGCCAGCGAAGTGATCGCCCTGGCCAGCGCGCGATCGGCTGGTGGCGAGGTCAAGTTCGGCAATCGTCAGCGGCCGGTGCAGGATCTGGCCACGTTTGATTTCAGCGGCACCGACATCGCCCTGTTTTCGGCCGGTGCTGCGGTCTCGGCAGAACATGCGCCGCGCGCCGCCGCCGCCGGCGCCGTGGTGATCGACAACACCTCGCACTTCCGTACCGATCCGCGCATCCCGCTGGTTGTGAGCGAGGTCAACCCGCAGGCGATTGCGCGCTATCGTGAGCACGGCATCATCGCCAATCCGAATTGCTCGACCATGCAGATGCTGGTGGCGCTGGCGCCGATCGATCGTGCCGTCGGGATCGAACGGATCAATGTCGCCACCTACCAGTCGGTATCCGGTGCCGGACGCTCGGGCATGCTGGAGCTCGGCCGGCAGACCGCGCAGTTGCTCAATTTCCAGGAGCCCAAGCGCAGCAAATTTCCGGTCCAGATCGCGTTCAACCTGATCCCGCACATCGATGTCTTCGAAGACAATGGCTATACCCGCGAAGAAATGAAGATGGTCTGGGAAACGCGTAAGATACTGGAAGACGAAAGCATCCAGGTCAACCCGACCGCGGTGCGGGTGCCGGTGTTCTATGGCCACGCCGAAGCGGTGCATATCGAGACGCGCAGCAAGATCTCGGCCGAACAGGTGCGTGCGTTGCTGGCCGCGGCGCCCGGCGTAGTGGTGGTCGACGAACGCGAGTCCGGGGGTTATCCCACCCCAGTCACCCACGCCGCCGGCAAGGATCCGGTGTTCGTCGGACGCATCCGCGAGGATATTTCCCATCCGCTCGGGATCGACCTGTGGGTGGTGGCGGACAATATCCGCAAGGGCGCGGCACTGAATGCGGTGCAGATCGCAGAACGGCTCATCGCTGAATATTTGTAAGACAATTCAAGCCATTGCTCGTGCTTACCGGCTTGGACGCGGCGACGCGCAGGCCCGGCACGGCGGCCAACGCGAGACCCCGGCAAGATGCGCTCGGCGCCGGCAACTCGACCGGCCACCGGTCGCATCGGTGTACTTGATCGGGGTGTTTTGACGGATACTTCAGGTTGCACTCCTGCCCCGGGGATGGCGGGAGCCGGGGGACGAAGGCGTCACAGTGTATAAACCCAATCTTCCCCTACACTTAGCGTCGTGTTATAAGCTAAATTCTACGTTCGGCATGCAAGCTGCCGAATGCCAACGTTACCAATCGGGGCTCAGTATGAACCGACCGCTGCCACTTTCACTCGCTGTTGCCTTGGCCCTGGGCAGTTCCGCCGCCCATGCGCTGGGCCTTGGCGGGGTCGTCGTCAAATCGGAATTGAATCAACCGTTGCGCGCCGAAATTCCGGTGATCGCGAACGCTCCCGACGAAACCAAGGGGCTCACGGTCCGCCTGGCTTCCGCCGAGGACTTTGCCCGGGTTGGGCTCAGCATCAGCAGCATGTCGGTGCCGCTCAATTTTGACATCAGCAAGAATGCCCGTGGCGAGACCATCATCCTGGTCAGCAGCGACCAGCCGGTGCGTGAACCCTTCGTCAGTTTCCTGGTCGAGGTGGATTGGGCCAACGGTCGCTTGCTGCGTGAATACTCGGTGTTGCTGGATCCGCCGGTGTCGGCGCCGGCGGTGCTCGGCAGCCGGGCGGCGGTGGAACGGCTGCAGGAACCGGAACCGGTGATCAGCGAGCCATTGCGCCCGGCCAGCAATGATGCGCCGGCATTGGCCGCTGAGGAG